>DASUYB010000004.1 GCA_036377595.1 Longimicrobium sp.
CGTTCGCACCGCGTGCACGGCGATGCGCCGCTTTTCTTCCTGGGCAGCCGGGGACAGGGACCGCGCATCACGATTTTCCATGCCCCCAATATATCGCTCCAGTCTGCAATATGCAAACTATTTATCGTCCGGAGTAATAACTTCCTCCGGCTGCACGGGTTCGTCTCGCTGAGATCCATCGACGCCGCGCAACGCGCGTGCCCGGTCCGTATCGCCGCGCGTCTGCAACAAACGGCGCCGGCGCGCGTACGACTCCCCGGCTTGCCATCGGCCGCGGGTGGGCCGAAGTTCCCCGCGCCGAACACACCGCCGAACCCGACGCGTCCGCCTGATGAAGAAGTGCCGCTACTGCGCCGAGGAGATCCGCGACGAGGCCATCATCTGCCGGTACTGCGGCCGCTCGCAGGACGAGCCCGCCACCACCGGCGAGCCGGCCGCGCCCGCGCCCGAGACGCCCGCGGGGGAGGGGCGGAACCGGCTGCTCGTCCCCCTGGCCATCGTCGGCGGCGTGGTGGCGCTGGCGCTGGTCGCGTGGCTGGCGTTCGGGCAGGGCGGCAGGCGGCGCGGCGCGGCAGGCCTCCACGGCGCCGACTCGGTGGCGGTCAGCGACAGCCTGCGCGCGGTGCGCGACTCCTTCCCCGCGTTCGCGGACCTGCCGGACGGGCGCACGGAGAACGCGGCCTCTCCGCCGCCTCCCCCGGCCCCGCCCCCGCCGCCGCCTTCCCCGCCGCCCGCGCGCGGCGACGTGGTGGACCTCCCGGAGCTGAAGATCGGCGCGGGGCAGTACCACTACTACGGCTTCGAGACGAGCGACGACCGCCCCTGCCGCCTGCGCGGGCGCGTGGAGACCACCGCGGGCGGGCGCCACGACACCGACGTGCTGGTGCTGGACCGCGACGGCTTCGCCAACTTCCAGTACAACCGCCGCTTCCAGACGGTGTTCGCCGCGCCGCGCACCGCCGCGGTCACGCTCGACGTGCCGCTCCCCGGCCCCGGCAGCTACTACCTCGTCCTCTCCAACCGCTTCTCCGCGTTCACGGGGAAGATGGTGAAGGTGGAAAACGTGCACTGGGTGTGCGCCGACGACCTGGCCCCGGTGGACACGACCAGCGGCGGGGAGGGTGAGGAGAATCCGGAGGGGTGACGACGGATCAATGCGCGAGGCCCAACTGTTTGCGCCGCATCAGGCTATAGATCCCTCGGGCGCCAAGTCCCGGCGCGGACGAATGCCCGAAGCGGCGCCCTCGGGATGACAGATCAGGATGAGCGGTAGGAGACCCAGCGCCAGCCCTCGACTCAACACCATCGCTATTTCCGGGTTCTATCTTCATATCCCTGCCTTTTGCCCTCTCTCTGATCGAATTCCCTTGACGGGGGGATTGGGGGCGCATACTCTGGAAACGCCTGCTGTAAACGGTTACATCCGCCTCCCCGGGGCACCGTGGTCCGACCGTCCCTCTCCACGTCGGCTGGCAGCGGTTCCGCGCGCGTCACCATCAAGGACGTGGCGCGGGCGGCGGGCGTTTCCGTGGCCACCGTCTCGCGCGTGCTCAACGCCAGCGGACCGGTGGCCGACGACACGCGCGAGCGCATCCACCGCATCGCGCAGGAGCTGCGCTTCATCCCCAACGGCGCGGCGCGCTCGCTCAGCACCCGGCGCACGGGCACGCTGGGTGTGCTTCTCCCCGACCTCTACGGCGAGTTCTTCAGCGAGGTGATCCGCGGCCTGGACCAGGCGGCCCAGGGAAGCGGCTTCCATCTCCTCCTTTCCAGCAGCCACAACGACCGCGACGACATCGAGGCCGCGCTGCGCGCCATGCGCGGGCGCGTGGACGGCCTGGTGGTGATGTCGCCGCACATCGACGCCGGCGTGCTCACGGCGAATCTCCACGACAGCGTCCCCGCCGTGCTGCTCAACTCGCCCATCGAGTCGGGCGACTTCGACACGCTGCGGGTGGACAACTTCGGCGGCGCGCGGGAGATGGTCGCCCATCTGGCCGGCCACGGCCACCGGCGCATCGCGATCGTCTGCGGGCCGGAGCGCAACTTCGACGCGGCCGAGCGGCTGCGCGGCTTCCGCGCCGCGCTGGCCGACGCGGGGATCGCCGCCGAGGGCGCGCTGGAGGTGCCGGGCGACTTCACCGAGGAGGCGGGGTACCGCGCGGCCGAGGCGCTGCTGGCCGCCGATCCCCGCCCCACCGCGGTGTTCGCCGCGAACGACTCGATGGCCATCGGGCTGATCAGCGCGCTGCGCGAGGCGGGTGTCTCCGTCCCCGCCGACATCGCCGTGGCGGGGTTCGACGACATCCCCATCGCCCGCTACCTGACCCCGCCGCTCTCCTCGGTGCGCGTGTCGCCGAACGAGCTGGGCGCGCGGGCGATGGAGCAGCTGGTGCGCGCGGTGGGGGGCGAGAACCGGCACGCCCGCATCCACGAGACGATCCCCACCGCGCTGGCCCTCCGCGGCTCGTGCGGCTGCAACGGGGCGAGCCGCGACGCGCGGTCGCTGCCGCCCTGACGAGCATCACCCTGACCGACCATGATTGGAGCCGGCGTCGCGGCGCCGGATGCGGGTGTGTGGAGGATGTGCGAGATCCTACCTGTCACGGAGGACGTGGACGATGAGAAACGACGTTCGCACGAGGCTGGCCCGCGGGTTCGCGCTCGCCTGCATCCTCGCGCTCTGGCCGGCCGGCGGGGCGGGCGCGCAGACCACCACCGGCGCCATCCGCGGCTACGTGCGCGGCGCGAACAGCGCGCCCGTGGCCGGCGCGCGGGTGACGGCGACCAACACCGAGAACGGGCTGGAGCGCTCCGCCGTCAGCAGCCCCAACGGCTTCTACACCATCCCCGGGCTGCAGCCGGGGCCGTACACGCTGGCGGTGCGGATGATGGGGATGGGCGACCAGTCGCGCACCGTGCGGCTGCTGGTGGGCCAGACGCTGGACCAGAACTTCGACCTGACCACCCAGGCCGTCACCCTGCAGGGGCTGACCGCGGTGGCCGCGCCGGTGCAGGAGACGCGCACCAGCGAGGTGGCCACCAACGTCACCCGCGAGCAGGTGGAGGCGCTCCCCACGCCCGACCGCAACTTCCTGGGCCTGGCCATCCTCGCCCCGGGAACGCAGCTGCAGGGCGACCGGCTGGACGCCACGCGCAAGACCTTCACCGCCGGCGCGCAGAACGCCGAGCAGGTGAACGTCTTCATCGACGGGGCCAGCTACAAGAACGACATCCTGCAGGGCGGGGTGGCGGGGCAGGACGCCAGCCGCGGCAACCCCTTCCCGCGCAACGCCATCCGCGAGTTCCGGGTGATCACCCAGAACTACAAGGCCGAGTACCAGAAGGCCAGCAGCGCCATCATCACCGCCACCACGCAGTCGGGGACCAACCGCTGGGAGACGAGCGGGTTCCTCAACTACCAGCCGGCCCGCTGGTTCGCGCTGGACAGCTTCCAGCTGCGCGACAAGCACGCCAACCCCGGCACCTTCACCCGGCCGGACTTCCGGCGCTACCAGTACGGCGCCAACGCCGGCGGCCCGCTCATCCGCGACCGGCTGTTCGTGTTCGGCTCGTTCGAGCGCAACGACCAGAACCGCGGCACGCGCGTGGCCATCACCCCGCCCACCGGGTTCCCGGCGATCGACTCCATCAACTTCGCCCAGTACAACGGGCTGTTCGACCAGCCGTTCCGCTCCACCCTGGTGTTCGGCAAGCTCTCGTTCAACCACACCGAGCACTCGTTCTTCGAGGGGAGCTGGCACCTGCGGCACGAGAACGACGTGCGCGACTTCGGCGGGCTGACCTCGTTCCAGAGCGCCACGCGCTTCAAGAACGACGTCAACACGGGGATCCTGAAGCACAACTACGCCAACGGCGACCTGCTGAACGAGGCCACGCTCTCCTTCCAGCGCTACCGCTACAACCCCACGCCCAACACGCCGGGGATGGTGAACCGCTTCTTCGGCTTCGGCTGCTGCGCGCAGATCGGCAGCAACATCTCGGTGCAGGACTTCGCGCAGACGCGCATCTCGCTGCGCAACGACGCCACCTGGAGCGGGCTGCACCTGGCGGGCGAGCACGTGATCAAGGGCGGCGGCAACGTCGACTTCCTGAACTACGACATCACCAAGCGCAACTCCGAGAACCTGCGCTTCGTGTACGAGCCGTGGTGGTACAACTTCTCCATCCCCCAGCGCGTCGAGTTCCAGACGGGCGACCCCGACTTCGGCGCGCGCAACACGCAGGTGGGGCTGTTCATCCAGGACGACTGGAGCCCGGTCGAGCGGCTGGTGCTGAACCTTGGCATCCGGTGGGACTACGAGTCCCACATGATGAACTACGACTACGTAACGCCGCGGGCGATCGTCGACTCGCTCACCAAGTACCAGGACCGGCTCTTCCTGCCGCTGGACCCCGACCGCTACTTCACCGACGGCAACGACCGGCACCCCTTCACCGGCGCCTTCCAGCCGCGGCTGGGCTTCTCCTTCTCGCTGGACCAGGAGGGCAGGACGGCGGTGTTCGGGGGATGGGGGATCTTCTACGACCGCACCCTCTTCGACCAGGCGCTGGAGGAGAGCTTCGCGCTGCAGCACCCCAGCTACCGGATCGAGTTCGACACCACCAACGCGCCCGGCAAGCTGAAGTGGGACCCGGCGTTCCTGCAGGGCGGCCCCGCGGTGGTGCAGCAGCTGATCTCCAACCGCGCGTTCAACACGCCCGAGGTCAAGCTGCTGCCGAACGACCTGAAGCCGCCGCGCGCGCAGCACTTCAACCTGGGCGTGCGCCACGCGTTCGGCTCGCTGCAGGCGTCGGCGGCGTACACGGGGGTGCGCAGCAAGAACGTGATGACCTTCTACTGGGCCAACCAGAACTTCGTCTGCCCGCAGCGCTCCTTCGCCGTGGCGGGGTGCTTCCAGAGCCGCGGGATCCCGGGATGGGGGACGATCCTGTTCGCCGACGACCAGGGGAAGACCTGGTACGACGCGCTGCAGCTGCAGCTGGACCGGCCGTACCGCGGCACGCCCGGGCGCGCGGGGTGGGGCGCGGGGCTGGCGGTGACGCTGGCGCGGCGCTACACGCAGGGGTTCAACGACCTGTTCTCGTTCCCCAACCCGGTGGACTATCCCAAGCAGCGCCGCAACGACGAGCCGCTGCGCATCGTGGGCAACTGGGTGGTGGACCTCCCCTTCGCCTGGGGCGTGCAGTTCAGCGGGCTGCTGAACCTGGGCGCGGGCACGCGGCAGGACGTGGGCGGGCGCTTCGACTGCCAGAACGCCAACACCTGCTTCGCGGGCGGCGGCTTCGAGCCGGAGAAGTTCTCGTTCATCATCCCGCACGCCTTCGCGTACCGGAACCTGGACCTGCGGCTGCGCAAGGACTTCGTGAACGTGCGCGGCACGCGCGTGGGAGTGACGGCGGACCTGTTCAACGCCTTCAACTTCAACAACTTCGGGTGCTTCAACGTGTTCGACCGGGCGAGCGACACCTTCGGCCAGGCCGGGTGCACCGTCAGCGACGCGCGCCGCTTCCAGCTGGGGGTGGAGTTCAACCGCCGATGAGCGGGTGAGGAGGCGAGGGACGAAGGCCGGCGGCGGTCCGATCCGCCGCCGGCCTTCTCGCGACGGGTGGGTGGTCGTGGGATTGCGGAGAGGGTGGGGACAATGCGACTGAAGTCGCGGCTACAACTACACGAAGTCCGCCTTCGCGGACTACAAAGTGCGGCGCGGACGATGTCTCGGTGCGCGCGGCCGGCATTCGCACGCAGCCTGCGCAGCAGGCTTCCCAATGTTCCAGCCGCGGGTTTACCCGCCTGTGGGAAACCCGCCCGCCGCGACGATGCTCGCCAGGGGATGAGAACGCGATCAGGGGTGTGGAGATGACGATGCGCGGTGCGATCGGCCGATGGATGGGCGTCCTCGCGACGGTGCTCCTGGCCGCGTGCGCGAACGGGGCGGCGTCGACTTCGCCGGGGCCGCGCGGCGGGGACGAGGCGTTCCTGGACACGCTGCAGCAGCGCACCTTCGGCTTCTTCTGGGAGCTGCAGAATCCCACCACGCACCTGGTCCCCGACCGCTGGCCCACCAAGTCGTTCTCCAGCGTCGCGGCGGTCGGGTTCGGGCTGGCCGGCTATCCCGTCGGCGTGGAGCGCGGCTACGTCACCCGCGCGCAGGCGGCGGAGCGGACGCTCGCCACGCTGCGCTTCTTCTGGACGGCGCCGCAGGGGCCCGCGGCCGCGGGGATGACCGGCCACAAGGGCTTCTTCTATCACTTCCTGGACATGGACACGGGGCGCCGCTTCGAGCGCGTGGAGCTGTCCACCATCGACACGGCGCTGCTGCTGGGCGGAATCCTGGTCTGCCGCGAGTACTTCGACGGCGGCGACGGCACCGAGCGCGAGATCCGCGCGCTGGCGGATTCCATCTACCGGCGCGTGGACTGGCAGTGGGCCACCGTGCGCGCGCCGCTCGTCTCCATGGGGTGGACGCCCGAGGAGGGCTTCCACACCTACGACTGGCGGGGGATGAACGAGGCGATGCTCCTCTACGTCCTCGCCCTCGGCTCGCCCACGCACCCCGTCTCCCCCGACGCGTGGCCGGCGTGGGCGTCCACCTACCAGTGGGGCGAGTACTACGGCCAAGCGCACGTGGGCTTCGCGCCGCTGTTCGGGCACCAGTACTCGCAGCTGTTCATCGACTTCCGCGGCATCCACGACGCGTACATGCGCGGGAAGGGGATCGACTACTTCGAGAACGCGCGCCGGGCCACGCTGGCGCAGCGCGCGTACGCCGCGGCGAATCCCAATGCGTGGGCCGGCTACTCGGCGGAGGTGTGGGGATTGACGGCCAGCGACGGGCCGGTGGACGGCACCTTCCAGGTCGGGGGACGCAGCCGGCACTTCTTCACCTACTCGGCGCGCGGCGCGGACTTCACCGAGGTGCGCGACGACGGGACCATCGCCCCGACTGCGGCCGGCGGCTCCATCCCCTTCGCCCCCGAGATCGCCATCCCCGCGCTGCGCGAGATGCGGCGGCGCTACGGCGACCACCTCTTCCGCCAGTACGGCTTCGTCGACGCCTTCAATCCCACGCTCACGGACGGGAATTTCCGCGTGCAGATGGGGAAGATCGTCCCCGGCGTGGGGTGGTTCGACGACGACTACCTGGGGATCGACCAGGGGCCGATCCTGCTCATGGCCGAGAACCACCGCAGCGGGCTGATCTGGAGGATGATGCGGAAGAGCCCGTACATCGCCGCCGGGCTGCGCCGCGCCGGCTTCACCGGCGGATGGCTGGACGCCGTCCCGCGGTGACGCGCCGAAGCCCGTCCCCGCGCGCGAAGCACATCTCCCAGATGCTGTTGTTGACGGCGCTCGGGGGCGCGCTGTCGTGCGCGTCGAGGGACGACGGGCGCGTCACGCTGCGCTTCTGGGCGCTCGGTGCGGAGGGGGAGAAGGTGCAGGCGCTGGTGGCCGACTTCGAGCGCGAGAACCCCGGGATCCGCGTGGAGGTGCAGCAGATCCCGTGGACGGCCGCGCACGAGAAGCTGCTGACCGCGCACGTGGGAAACAGCACGCCCGACGTGGCCCAGCTCGGCAACACCTGGGTGCCCGAGTTCGCGGCGCTGAAGGCATTGGCGCCGCTGGACGCGCCCGTGGCCGCGTCGCCGCGGACGCCGCGCGCGTCGTACTTCCCCGGGATCTGGGACACGAACGTGGTCGCCGGGCGCACGTACGGCATCCCCTGGTACGTGGACACGCGCGTCCTCTTCTACCGCACCGACATCCTAAAGGCCGCGGGATACGACTCCGTTCCTTCAACCTGGGCGGGATGGACCGAGGCGATGCGGCGGATCAAGCTGCGGATGGGGCCGCGGCAATATCCCGCCCTCCTACCGACCAACGAGTGGACGTACCCCGTGGCGTTCGGGCTGCAGGCCGGCTCGCCGCTGCTGCGGGAGGACGGGAGATACGGGGATTTCCGCGATCCGCGCTTCCGCCACGCGTTCGAGTTCTACATCGGGCTCTTCCGACAGAACCTGGCCCCGAGCGTGGCGAACACGCAGATCTCCAACCTCTACCAGGAGTTCGAGCGCGGGAACATCGCCATGTACATCACCGGCCCGTGGAACATCGGCGAGTTCAGCCGCCGCCTGCCGCCGGAGATGCAGGACAAGTGGGCCACGGCGCCGCTCCCCGGCCCCGACGGCCCCGGCGTGTCCCTGGCCGGCGGCGCCAGCCTGGTGATGTTCCGCGCCTCGAAGCACCCGCGCGAGGCGTGGGCGCTGATCGAGTTCCTGTCGCGCCCCGGGCAGCAGCTCCGCTTCTACCACCTCACCGGCGACCTGCCTGCGAGGCGCGAGGCGTGGGCCGACACGTCGCTGGCCGACAACCGCCACGCGCGTGCCTTCCGCATCCAGCTCGAGCGTGTCGTCGCGACGCCCAAGGTGCCCGAGTGGGAGCAGATCGCCACGAAGGTGGCCGACTACAGCGAGGCCGTGGTCCGCAACGCGCTGACCGTCGACCGCGCGCTGGCCCAGCTCGACGGCGACGTGGACGGCCTGCTGGAGAAGCGGCGGTGGATGCTGTCGCGGGAGAGGACGGCGTTCGCGGCGCCCGCGCCGGAGGGGGCCCTCTCCCTGGCGCTTCGCGCCGGTCCCTCCCCCAAAACCGACTGGGGGAGGGACGGGGGCTCGCTTCGCTCGCGGCTGCTTCGCGCGCGATGGCCAATGCCGGTCGCGAGCACAGAAGCCTCGCCGGCACGTGAGCCTGTAGTCCGCGAAGGCAGACTTCGTGTGGTTGTTGCAGCGAATTCATTCGCCCCACTCACCTCCGCCGCAAGTCCGTTCGCGGGACGGCGGGATGCCTTCGCCGGAGCGCCGCGATGAGCCCGCTCCCCGGCGGGGCGTCGGACATCGACGCGGTGGCCGAGGCGCCGGCCGCGTACGCGGCGGTGTCTCCCCCGCCCCGCCGCTGGTTCGGGCGGCCGAGCCTGGAATCGGCGAACGCGGCGGGATGGCTGTTCCTGGCGCCCGCGCTGGTCCTCATCGGCGTCTTCTTCTTCCTCCCCGTCGCCGCCTCGCTGCTGCTGAGCCTGACGGACTTCGACATCTACGCCGTCGGCGACCCGTCGTACGCGCGCTTCGTGGGGCTGCGCAACTACAGCCGCCTGATCGGCTCGCCCGAGTTCTGGCAGGCGCTGAAGAACACCTTCATCTTCGCGCTGGCCGGCGGGCCGCTCACCGTGGCGGCATCCCTCGCCGCCGCGCTGCTGGTGAACGCGCGGCTGGCGCGCTTCCGCGGCTTCTTCCGCACCATCTACTTCATCCCCTTCGTCACCACCCTCGTCGCCGTCTCCGTCGTCTGGCGCTACCTCTACCATCCGCAATACGGGCTGATCAACTACCTGCTGGCGAAGGTCGGCATCCATGGGCCGGACTGGCTGGGCGACCCGCGCTGGGCGCTGCCGGCCATCATCCTGATGTCGGTGTGGAAGAACTTCGGCTACAACATGCTGATCTTCGTGGCCGGGCTGCAGGCGATCCCCGCGGACCTGTACGAGGCGGCGCAGCTGGACGGCGCCGGCCCGCTGCTGCGCTTCCGCCACGTGACGCTGCCGATGCTGGGGCCGACGATGCTGTTCGTCGGCCTGGTGACGATGATCGGCTACTTCCAGCTCTTCGCCGAGCCGTACGTGATGACGCAGGGCGGCCCGCTCGGCGCGACGACGAGCGTGGTGCTGCTGATGTACGAGGAGGGGTTCCGCTGGTGGCGGATGGGCTACGCCGCCGCGCTGGCCTTCGTGCTGTTCATCGTGATGCTGCTGTGGACGGCCATCCAGTTCCGGCTGCAGCGTCGGGGGGCGGTGGCGTGATGGAGATCTCCAGCGTCGGCCGGGCATTGGGCCGGGCGAATGAATTCGCGGCAACAACGACACAAAGTCCGCCTTCGCAGACTGGGGGCGCGGCTGGGGTGCGAATGGCCGGGTTCGGGCCGGAGGATGCTCCCCACGTGCTGAGTGGCCGCGAGCGCAGCGAGCCCCCGTCCCTCCCCCAGGCTGTTTGGGGGGAGGGACCGCCGCGAAGCGGCAGGGAGAGGGCCTCCGCGCGGCGGGAGCACGGTAGATGGGGACGGAGATGCGAACGGAGGCGCGCATGAAGCCCCGCGCCGCCGTCTGGCTCCTGCACGCCGCGCTCATCCTCGGCGCCATCGCGGCGATGCTGCCGATGGCGTGGATGGTGATGGCGTCGCTGATGCCGACCGGCGAGGCGAGCACCTATCCCCCGCGCCTGGTCCCCTCGTCGGTGACGCTCGCGCACTACGGCGACCTGTTCACGCGGCTGTCGCTGGGGCGGTACATGCTCAACAGCGCGCTGATCGCCTTCGCGGTGACGGCGGTGTCGCTGGTGATCAACTCGATGGCGGGGTACGCGTTCGCCAAGCTGCGCTTCCGCGGGCGCGAGAAGGCGTTCCGCGCGATGGTGACGGGGCTGATCATCCCCGTGCAGGTGTCGATGCTGCCGCTGTTCCTGCTGATGAAGCAGCTCGGCCTGGTCAACACCTACTGGGGCGTGATCATCCCGTCGCTGGCCAGCATCTTCGGCATCTTCCTGATCCGCCAGTACGCCGTCTCCGTCCCCGACGAGCTGCTCGACGCGGCGCGCATCGACGGCGCGGGCGAGCTGCGCATCTACACTTCCATCGTCCTTCCCGTCATCCGCCCCATCCTGGCCACGCTCGCCATCTGGACTTTCCTGACCACGTGGAACGATTTCATGTGGCCGCTGGTGGTGCTGAGTGACCAGTCGAAGTACACGCTTCCCGTCGCGCTCGCGTCGCTGGTCGGCGAGCACGTGCAGGACACGGAGCTGATGATGGCCGGCTCGGTGCTGACGGTGTTTCCCGTGCTGCTCGTCTTCCTCGTCCTGCAGCGCTACTACATCGAGGGCGTGATGCTCGGGAGCGTGAAGGGATGAGACTTCAGGGGACAGGGGATGAACAGGGGACGGCAGGCGGGCCTGGTCCCGGGCGAGGGAATTCGCGGCAACAACAGCACGAAGTCGCTGCGCGACTGACGCCGTATATCCGCGCGAGGAGCCGACATCCGGGCCGCACTGAGTTCTCCCCTCCCCTGCGCAGCGGGGGAGGGGCCGGGGGAGGGGGCCGCCCCGCGGCCGCGCGAATGCTCGCCGCGAAGCTCTCGCTCCCCCTCGCTTTGCTGTTGCTCGCGTCCGCACCAGCGCCGGCGCAAACGCTCGCCCAACCCCGCGTCCTCGACGACTTCGAGTCGATCGCACCGTGGCGGTCGGCGCCGTCGGATGGCGTCTCGCTCGCGCTGGCGGCGGACGCGGGGCACAGCGGGCGCGCGATGCGGATGGACGTCGACTTCCACGGCGGCGGGGGATACGCGGTCGCGCATCGCGAGCTGCCGCTGGAGCTGCCGGAGAACTACGAGATCTCGTTCTGGATCCGCGGCACCATCACCCCAAACAACCTCGAGTTCAAGCTGATCGACCCCACCGGCGACAACGTCTGGTGGGTCAACCGCCGCGACTTCGCGTTCCCCAACGGCTGGACGCGCGTGGTGATCAAGAAGCGGCAGGTCTCCTTCGCCTGGGGCCCGCTCGGCGGCGGCGAGCTGCGGCGCATGGCCGCGCTCGAGCTGGCCGTCACCGCCGGCAGCGGCGGGCGCGGGAGCGTGTGGATCGACGACCTGCAGATCGCCCCGCGCGAGCCCGTGCGCCCGTACGACCTGACGCCGTCGGTGAGCGCGACCTCGTCCGCGCCCGCGCATCGTCCCGCGCTGGCGATGGACTCCGCGGCGGCGACGGCGTGGCGCAGCGCGGCGGACGGGGCGCAGGCCGTCTCCATCGACTTCCTGCGTGCGCGCGAGCTCGGCGGGGTGACGATCGACTGGGATTCGCTCGACTTCGCGCGCGACTACGCGGTGCTCACCTCGGCCGACGGCGCGCGGTGGGACACGGCCTGGACCGTTGCCGGCGGCGACGGCGGGCGCGACTACGTCTATCTCCCCGAGACCGAGGCGCGGCACGTCCGGCTGGCCCTCGCGCGCAGCAGCCGCGGGCGCGGATACGGCGTGCAAGAGATCTCCGTCAAGCCGCTGGCGTGGTCGGCGTCGCGCAACGACTTCTTCGCCGCCGTCGCGAAGGACGCGCCGCGCGGGTCGTATCCCCGCTATCTCCTCGGCGAGCAGTCGTACTGGACCATCGTCGGCGTGGACGGCGACAGCGCGGAGTCGCTCGTCAGCGAGGAGGGGATCGTGGAGACGAGGAAGGCGGGGCCGTCGCTGGAGCCCTTCCTCCTCACCCGCGGGCGGCTGGTGACCTGGGCGGACGGCCGGGCCACGCAGTCGCTGATGGACGGCTATCTCCCCATCCCCTCCATCCGCCGCGAGGCCGGGGCGCTGGCGCTCACCGTCACCGCCTTCGCGACGGGAGATCCGGGCCGATCCGAGCTCTTCGTCCGCTACCGCGTGGAGAACCGCGGGAGGGAGATGGAGACGCCGACGCTCTTCATCGCCCTGCGGCCGTTCCAGGTGAACCCGTCCGGCCAGTTCCTCAACGGCTCCGGCGGCGCGGCGATCGTGAAGCGGATCGAGTGGAACGGCTCGATCGTCCGCGTGAACGACACCATCGCCATCGCCGCCGCCACGCATCCGTCCGCGTTCAGCGCGGCGACGTTCGACAACGGCAGCCTCGTCGACGCGCTGCACCGCAACCAGCTCCCCGACGCGCGGGCGGTGCGCGACACCTTCGGCGCCGCGTCGGCCGCGCTGTCGTATCCGCTCACCATCCCCGCGGGCGGACACGCGGACGTGTGGCTGGCGGTGGGGATGCATCCCGGCGTCGAGCCGGAGATCTCGGACTTCCAGAGGCCCGACGTGCGCGGCCGCGGCGAGGCGGCCCTGTCGCGGACGGCGGACGAGTGGCGCCGCAAGCTGAACCGCGTCGCCATCACCCTCCCGCCGCAGGGGCAGCGGATCGTGGACGCGATGCGCAGCAACCTGGCGTTCATCCTTATCAACCGCGACGGCCCCGGCATCCAGCCCGGCTCGCGCAGCTACGAGCGCTCGTGGATCCGCGACGGCTCGCTGACCTCGGCCGCGCTGCTGCGGATGGGGCACGCCGACGAGGCGCGCGCGTTCGCGGAGTGGTACGCGCCCTTCCAGTACGCCAGCGGCAAGGTGCCGTGCTGCGTCGACCGCCGCGGCGCCGATCCGGTCCTTGAGAACGACAGCCACGGCGAGCTCATCTACCTCGTCGCCGAGATCGCGCGGCACACGGGCGACCGCGCGTTCCTGGAGCGCATGTGGCCGCACGTGCGGTCGGCCGCCATGTACATCGACTCGCTGCGCCACCTGCGGATGACGCCCGAGTACCAGGCGCCGGAGAAGCGCGCGTTCTACGGGCTGCTGCCGGAGTCCATCAGCCACGAGGGCTACTCGGCCAAGCCGATGCACTCGTACTGGGACCAGTTCTTCGCGCTGCGGGGACTCAAGGACGCCGCGTGGATCGCCGCCCAGCTCGGCCGCCCCGACGCCGCGCGGTACGCCCAGTTGCGCGACGCGTTCGAGCGCGACCTGATGGCCTCGTTCCGCGCGGCGATGGCCATGCACCGCATCGACTTCCTCCCCGGCTCGGTGGAGCTGGGGGATTTCGACGCCACCTCGACCACCGTCGGCGTGGCGCCCGGCGGCGAGCAGGACGAGCTGCCGCACCCCGCGCTGGAGCGCACCTTCGAGCGCTACTGGGAGCAGTTCGCCGCGCGGCGCGACGGGCGGCAGCCGTGGGACGCCTACACGCCGTACGAGTGGCGCACGGTGGGCACGATGGTGCGGCTGGGCTGGAAAGAGCGCGCGCACCAGGCCATCGACTGGTTCTTCACCACGCTGCGGCCGCGCGCGTGGAACGGCTGGGCCGAGGCCATCCACCGCGATCCGCTCTCCACGCAGTTCCTGGGCGACCTGCCGCACGGGTGGGTAGGCTCGGACTTCATCCGCTCGATGCTGGACCTCTTCGCCTACGAGAGCGACGACGACCGCGCGCTGGTGATCGCCGCCGGCATCCCCGCCGCGTGGGTGACGGAGGGGCCGGGCGTGGCCATCCGCGGCCTCTCCACGCACTTCGGCCCGCTCGGCTACGCGTTGCGCGCGAGCGGCGATGTCGTCCGCGTCGAGTTCGATCCCGGCCTCCGCCCCCCGCCCGCCGGCCTCGTCATCCGCAACCCGATGGAGCAGCCGATCAGGTCAGCGACGGTGGACGGTCGCGCGGTGGCGGTTGGGGATGGGCGCGAGGTGCGGGTCGCGACGGTGCCGCGGGTGGTGGAGATGCGGTATTGAGCTGGGCAAGCGCCGGGGTTGGCCGGGGCGAATGAAGAATTCACTGCAACAACAGCACAAAGTCCCTTCGGGACTGCAGCCGCGGCATTCGCGAGACGCGCCGACATTTGCCCCGCGCTGAGTTCTCCCCCGCCCCTGCGAAGCGGGGGAGGGGGCCGCCCGCGGCCGCGCAAATGTGCGCTCCCAGCGCCGAACCCATCCCGGCGCTGAGTTCCACCCTCCCCCCAGTCGGTTTTGGGGGGAGGGTCGCGCGAAGCGCGGGGAGGGGGGCCTCCGCGCCGGGCGAGCACCGAAGTTTCTCGCAGCGGAGAGATGCAGACGAACAACCCTCTCCCGGTACGGGAGAGGGTGGCGAGCCTAAGCGAGCCGGGAGAGGGCGGGATGCCGGGGAATGCGCAGATGCCGGCGAACGTGCCGTATCAGGCTCTCGGGAGGTTCAGCTCCCCCCGTCGTACAGCGCGCGGCCGCGGGTGCGGATCACGTCGGCGTAGAAGCGGGCGCTGGACTTGGGGGTGCGGGCCTGCGTCTCGTAGTCCACGTGCACGATGCCGAAGCGCTTGCTGTAGCCAAGGCTCCACTCGTAGTTGTCGAGCAGGCTCCAGGCGAAGTAGCCGCGCAGGTCCACTCCGGCATCCATCGCCGCGCGGCAGGCGCGCAGGTGGTCGCGATAGTACGCGACGCGCAGGGGATCGTCGATCCGCCCGTCCACCGGCTTCGGCGGATCGTAGAAGGCGGCGCCGTTCTCAGTGATGTAGAGCGGGAGATCTCCATACCGCTCCTTCACCCACGTGAGGAGGTCGGTGAGCGCGGGGGCATGGACTTCCCACCCCACGTCGGTGTAGGTGTGGCCCGGCTGCTTCACGTAGCCATTGCGCACGGGGAGGTTCGACGGATCGTTCTTCGTCACCCCGCGCGTGTAGTAGTTGATCCCCAGGAAGTCGATGGGCTGGCGGATCAGCGCCATGTCTTCCGCGGAGTGCTCGGGCCACGCCTCGCCGAAGATCTCCGCCATCTCGTCGGGGTAGCGCCCGTGGAAGACGGGGTCGAGGTACTGCCGGTTCATGTACGCGTCCGCGCGCCGCACCGCCGCGTGGTCGGCGGGGTCGTCGGAGGCGGGGACCTTGGGCTCGAGGTTGACGACGATGCCGATGCGGTTGCGGCCTTCCGCGCGGTACGCCTGCACCGCCGCCCCGTGCGCGCGCAGCAGGTTGTGGCTGGCGATGGGCGCCTCGAACAGGCTGCGGTGCCCGGGGGCCAGCGCGCCGTGCAGGTAGCCGCCGTCGGTCACCACCCACGGCTCGTTGAGCGTGGCCCACATCTTCACCCGGTCGTCCAGCCGGCGGAAGACGGCCTGCGCGTAGTCGGCGAACCAGTGCGCGATGTCGGGGTTGAGCCAGCCGCCCCGGTCGTCGAGCGCGGCGGGAAGGTCCCAGTGGTACAGCGTGGCGTTGGGGGTGATGCCGTGCTCCAGCAGCTTGTCGACCAGCCGGTCGTAGAAGCCGAGCCCCGCCTCGTTCACGCGCCCCGTACCGTCCGGCCGGACGCGTGCCCAGGCGATGGAGAAGCGGTAGGCGTTCAGCCCGAGATCGGCCATCAGCCGCACGTCGCCGGCGTAGCGGCGGTAGTGGTCGCAGGCCACGTCGCCCGTCTCCCCCTCGTGCGTGCGCCCCGGCGAGTGGCTGAAGCGCTGCCAGATGCTGGGGCCCGCGCCGTCGGCCAGCGGGCTGCCCTCGATCTGGTACGCGCTCGTGGCCGCGCCCCACAGGAAGTCGGGAGGAAATTCGCGTGACTCGCTCATCTCAGGCACCGGGAGACTCATGGCTCGCGTAACGCTCGACCGCGTCCGCAAGGTCTATGAAAACGGTTACATCGCCGTGCACGGAATCACCCTCGCCGTGGACGAGGGTGAGTTCGTGGTGCTGGTCGGGCCGTCGGGATGCGGCAAGAGCACCACGCTGCGGATGATCGCGGGGCTCGAGTCCATCTCCAGCGGCACGCTGCGGATCGGCGAGCGGGTGGTGAACGACGTTCCGGCGCGCGACCGCGACATCGCGATGGTGTTCCAGAGCTACGCGCTCTACCCCCACATGACCGTTCGCGACAACCTTGCATTCGCGCTGAAGCTGCGCAAGCGCCCGAAGGGCGAGGTGGCCGAGCGCGTGGCGAAGGCCGCCGAGATGCTGGGGCTGGAGCCGCTGCTGGACCGGCGCCCGGCCGCGCTCTCCGGCGGGCAGCGGCAGCGCGTGGCGCTGGGACGCGCATTGGTGCGCGAGCCGCGCGTCTTCCTCTTCGACGAGCCGCTCTCGAACCTCGACGCCAAGCTGCGCGGCCAGATGCGCAAGGAGATCACCACCCTGCACCGCCGCATCGGCGCCACCACCATCTACGTCACGCACGACCAGACCGAGGCGATGACGATGGGCGACCGCATCGTGGTGATGAACGCCGGCCGCGTGGAGCAGGTGGGCGCGCCGATGGAGCTCTATCGCCACCCCGCGAACCGCTTCGTCGCGGGTTTCCTCGGCAGCCCTTCGATGAACTTCGTGCCCGGGCGGGTGACGAAAGGGGACAGGGGACAGGGGACAGGGGACAGGGGGGATGGTGGTGGCGGCCTCGTCTTCCGCTCGCGGGACGGCGCCCTCCAGCTGCCGCTCGGCCGATCCGCCGCGGCGCTGGGGGATGGCGATCGCGACGTGGTCCTCGGCATCCGCCCCGAGGACGTGCGCCTGGGCGACGGTGCGGACCCCGCCTCTGCCGCGCGCGCCACGCTGACGCTCGACGCCGCCGAGCCGATGGGCAACGAGACCATCGTCTATCTTCGCGCGGGCGAGGACGAGATCGTCGCGCGCGTCCCCCCCGCCGACCTCCCCGCGCCGGGCCAGCCCGTCGCCGCGTCGTTCGACCTTGCCCGCCTCCACTTCTTCGACGCGGAGACGGGGACTACGTTATCAGGCGCGCAGTGTACCCGGTAATCCAAAGTCCCCGGACTGTACGGTGCTCAGCTATGCACTGATCCACGAACGAGGTGCTATGGCTTTAGAAACAAAGGATCTGATCACTCTGGGGCTATCCAGCTTCGCCCTGGCGATTTCGGTGTTGAATTTCTACGTGCAACAGATTCGGAAGAGAGACAGGTTGATTGGTTCTCTGCTCTCGGTGTCAGTTCACGAGGGACGATTCAATTCGGTAGCGGAGTACTCTCTGAGTAATGTTGGAGATACTCAATTGGTGCTAAAAGAAGCGCGAATGGTCGGAGAACCTGATCCCGAGGTCTTTGGCGGTCAACCACTTCTTCCCTGTGCGATCGAGAACTTGCCCTGTGTGCTCAAACCCGGCGAAGTGGTGGTGATCTCTATCCAGTATGATCGTGGTCAAACCAGCAATCACGACCAAGTTTTTGTCGAGTTTGTGATACTGAGTGCCAAGGGGAAGTACTACCAACTGCCCCATGTGCTAATATCGAAAGATCATGGATCGGCCTCGTGGGAGACGTTTCGGCTGCAATCGGGGCACGCACCGAGGCCAATGCGGACACTGCTCAAACGTCGAAAGCTCACGTGAAGTTCGTGAACGTATCGGATAATCGGGTACACGCAGATGGGCCTACGAACTGCTCATTCGATATCGAAAGCCATGCGCAGATCAACACGGGTTGACCGCGCTCGTGGTGATCCCCGCCCTCACCGGGTGCGCTCGCGGGGAGGCGCTGCGGCTCCCCGAATCTTCGGTGCCGCTGTCGCGCGAGACGCTCGCCGGGCGGTGGATCATGCGACGCAGCATGTTGGTGAAGACGGACGGTTCACCGTCCGCGACGCATCGGCGCTGGTGGGAGTCGGGATCTCGTCCGTCGATCTCCCCCGCCCCGCCGAGCGCCCGAAACGCATCTCCGCTCGCCGCGTGCCCTGCCCGCCCGCATCCATGCTCTACCCGGGCGGGGGAAAGTGATGTGGCGCCGCGCCTGAGCATCTCCGCCACTTCTCTCTCAATGATGATGACCAGGATCAAACCGCTCCAGATCATCGCCGCGCTCGCGGGGCTGATCGCGATCGCAGGGTGCGACTGGAACTGGGGCGTGGACATCGTGGGTCGCCCGGCGGAGGAGCTGGAGCCGAATCCGACCGTACGCTGGGGCGGCGTGGTGCTGGCGCCGGAGCACCGGGCGATGCGGAACCCGCGGAGCGACGTCGAGAAGGTCTCCGAGATCGCCTGGCCGCGCGTCGCGCAGGCGCCATCGCCCGAACTGGGCGCGAGGATCGGCGCGGCGCTCGATCTCCGCTCCGTGCTCGGCTTCTCGCTGGACGATCATCGCAGGGAGATCGAGCGCGACGAATCGCTGGACGTCGACATCTCCTACTCCGTCCCCTTCCATCGCGAGAACCTGCTCGACGTCTCGTTCCTCTACGTGACGCAGGGAGGCGGCGCCGCGCGCATCAACCAGCGCGACGTGCTGCTCGATCTCCGCACCGGGCGCCAGCTGCACGCGCGGGACCTCTTCGTCGCGTCGCGCATGCCCGAGCTCGCGCGGCTCGTGGACGAGCGGATGCAGGCGGAGATCGCGGCGGCGCGCGCCCGCGGCGGGTGGTCCGATGCCGATTTCCTCGACGATGCCGGCCGGCTGAAGCACTTCGGCCCCGCCGACCTGGAGCGCTTCTCCCTCGGCGACCGGGGGATCACCTTCTCGTTCGAATTCGAGCCTCCACCCTACCAGCGCCTTCCCGGAGACTACCTCCTCACGTCGGCCGAGCTCCGTCCCTTCCTCCGCCCGGACGGACCGCTCGCAGCCATCGTGCGCTGACGCCGCCACGTTGCCGCCGGGTCCGTCCGGGAGCGTATATTGATGGCGATCGTATCGCCGTAACCGACCACATCCCCGTCCGCATGCAACCGTCCGAGCTGGCCGGCATCCTCGATTTCCTGCGTGCCGCCGAGGCGCTGAAGACCGCCGTACGCAGCGGCTGGACGTCGGCGGGTGAGCCGGAGAGCGTGGCCGAGCACACTTGGCGGCTGTGCCTGATGGCGCTGGTGCTGCACCGCGACTTCCCCGACGTGGATTTCGCGCGGCTGATCAAGATCTGCATCATCCACGACCTGGGCGAAGCCATCGGCGGCGACGTGCCCGCGCCCGTGCAGGCGGCGCGCGGCACCGGCAAGGCCGCCGACGAGCGCCGCGACCTGCTGCAGCTCTTGGCGCCGCTCCCCCCCGCCGCCCGCGACGAGATCACCGCGCTGTGGGACGAGTACGAGGCGGCCAGCACGCCCGAAGCGCGGCTGGCCAAGGCGCTCGACAAGCTGGAGACCATCCTGCAGCACACGCAGGGCGCCAACCCGCCGGACTTCGACTACCGCTTCAACCTCGGGTACGGCCGCCAGTACACCGCCGGCCACCCGCTCCTCGAGCAGGTCCGGGCCATCCTCGACGAGGAGACGGAGCGGCGCGCCCGGGAGGTTGCGGACGCGAGCCTCCAATGAACTGTATTTGATGACAAGCCTTTGTGTGAGGAGAATTTTTTCGAGTCCACAGCCATATTTAGCAAGGAGTTGCGTTAAATGCCTAGACGAACCGAAGGAGTCAGGAGTTTGGTAGAGGAAGTGTTGAGAACCTTTCGAAAACCATACTCGGAGGATGTTACAGATCAGGTTTGTAACGCAATTGAAAGGAATCCCGAGTGGCTTGCAACGTATCACTCGCTCGTTAAGGAGCTTACCAGAGACGTGGTGAACAACTGGATTGGCGAGTATGTAAAAAGTGAAGTAGGGGGCCGCCGCATTCGGCAAGTCCGTGCATCAGGCCGCCTGCTCACCTCTTACTCGAAGCTCGGTTTCTAACTCCTGAAGATGGCAATTCGAACATGGCGAGAATAGCGGTGGCGCATGAGCGTTGAGAGTTGTCGACGAGATGTGCTCAAGCATCAGCAAGAGATTGCCCGGCTTCAGCAGCAAAAAGCCCGGGAATCGAGTAGTGCCGCCTCAGAGACGGCTAAAAGCAACTCAGCTTCAGAAGCAGCACGTCGGGCAAGCAGTGCATCTACGCTGCAGTCGAAGCTGCGTGAGGCTCAGAAGCACACCGAAGCTGCCACACGTTTCCAAAAGAAGGTCGCCGAACTCGAAACGAAGATCGCGCGAGAACAGGCGCGCCTCCACGATGCTCAGAAACGCCTGGATGCAGAAGAAGTTCGGGAGGCGAGACAACGCGCACAGAAGCAGGAGCGTACCTCGCAGGAACAAGAGCGACGGATGAAGGCGTTCTCGACAAAACTTACACAACATGAAAAGTTGCATGCCGTGGCGCTGAATGCGATCGCGAAGCTTGAGAACCCTCCGGAGAAAATTACTGTCTTATTCTTGGCGTCTAATCCTGTTGATCAGAAGCAACTCCGATTAGACGAGGAGGTTCGCGCCATTGGCGAAATGGTCCGCAAGTCAGAACACCGCGATGCTGTGGACCTCCAATCGCGCTGGGCTGTGCGCCCATTGGACGTCTTGCAGGCCATCAACGAGTGTAAACCCACGATTGTGCACTTTAGCGGTCACGGATCGAATGAGGATGAGATCGTCTTCCAGGATAATGCTGGGCATGCGAGGGTGGTTTCGAAAGAGGCAATCGTGCAAACGATGGCTGCGGGATCCGATGATATCCAACTCGTGTTCTTCAACACCTGCTATTCACGCGGCCAAGCCGAGGCTGTGGTAGAGCATGTTCCCGCCGCAATCGGGATGAACACATCCGTCGGCGATGTCGCCGCCCGTATCTTTTCAGCGCAATTTTACTCTGCATTGGGCTTCGGGCTATCGATTGGGCTTGCTTTCCGTCAAGCAAAAGCAGCACTGATGCTCGAGAACATACCTGAGGAATCCACGCCTGAGTTGTTCGTTATGAAGGGTCTGGATGCCGAGCAACTTGTGCTCGTGAAACCTGTAGAACGAGCTTTCAGAAGTAGTACGCCGCCAGCAGCATAACATCGTCACGTTCGGACCGAACCGGTCACGCTGATCGAGCCAACTGCGAGCCGGCGTTAAGTGATGGAGTTCTCCGACCCCCGTCGCTCCCGCCGCGAGGTGGAGGCGCTGCCGGAGGACGAGTACTTCTGGGCGCTGATGGAGCCTGCGTGGGGTGATGCGGCCGGCGGCACGCCGGGCCAGCGCCTGCTCGCGGTGACGACGTACTTCGTGCGCGACGTGGAGAACGGCGGCCATCACCAGGCGATCGGGAACCGCGACGCCGACGAACTCGCGGAGGTGGTCGCCGCGTTCGAGCGGCTGGGTGCGGCCGGGCACGCCGAGATCGTCCGCCACGCCTCCGAGCTTCTTCTCGGCCGCAACCCGCCGCACGATTTCGATCTGCGCCGCGCGCTCCTCGACCGCCACGACGGCGAGTGGATCGACGACCACATCGGCCCGCTCGACGAGCGCATGTACGACGAGACAAAGCTGCACCCGAACTTCCGCGCCTACATCGCCGCCCACCCCGACGAATTCTTTCGCGACTAGATGGACGAGTGGTTCAGCAGGATCCGCGAGGGCGGCCACCTTCCGCCGGAGACTTCCAACGCGCTGGCCGAGCTGGGCTTCGCGGTGATCCCCGGCCCGGTGTCGCCCGACGCGCTCCGCGATCTGGCCGCAGCGTACGACGCGGTGATGGCGGCTGCAGAGGGGACACCCGACCACAGAGTCGGCAGCACGACGACCCGCCTGTTCGACCTCGTCAACCGGGGCGCCGCGTTCGACCCGCTCTACGTCCATCCGCCGCTCCTGGAAGCGGCGGCGCGGGTGATCGGCGGACCGTTCCGGCTGAGCTCGATGCTCGCGCGTACGCTGCGTCCGGGCACCGCCACGCAGGAGTTGCACGCCGACCTTCCGCGCAACGACCCTGCCCGGCCGATGGTGGGCTTCATCTTCATGCTCGACCCGTTCCGCCCCGACAACGGCGCGACGCGCGTCGTCCCGGGCTCGCACCGCTGGCCGCAGGTGCCGGAGGACGTCCTGTCCGACCTCTCCGCCGCGTACGACGGCGAGGTGCTCGCGTGCGGGCCGGCCGGCGCGATGCTGGTGTTCGACGCATCTCTGTGGCATGGGCACGCGGCCAACACGTCCGGCGCGCCTCGCCGCTCGATCCAGGGCTATTTCATCCCGCGCGGCGCTCCCTCCGGGTTCGACTTCCCGTCGCGCATGCATCCCGAGACGCTCTCCCGGATCGGCCCACTGGCCAGGTACGTGCTTTCAGTCGGCCAGTGAGGGATGCTTGCCGTTAGCCACCCATCGGCCTTTGCGATGATCGGCTCTCCCGTCGAATGGTCTGAACACTCTGGCCCGATTAGATTACATTGGAGAACATGCTCAGCCCGCGTGAGTCAGCTCTGGCAAGGAGGCTCGCTTGCAACACGCGTATCGCGTTCACAGCCAGGTATCCGAAGATGGCAGTGTGAGGCTGGAAAACCTCCCCTTCCAAGCGGGTGCGGAAGTGGAGATCATCGTCCTTGCGGACGAGCGGCGCGCGCGTGAGGAGCGCCGGTACCCTCTTCGCGGGAAGCCTGTAACGTTCACCGATCCGACTGAGCCTGTGGCTGAGTCGGATTGGGGTGTGCTCCAGTGATCGTCCTTGATACACACATTTGGATCTGGTGGGTGCACGAGCATCCTGATCTCACCACAGCACACAAACGAGCCATCGATGAGAGTGAGCCCTCAGGACTGGGATAAGCGCCATCTCGTGTTGGGAGGTGGCGAAGCTGGTGGAATACGAGCGCCTGGTTCTGCCCTGCCCTACCCTGGAGTGGCTGAACCAGGCGCTGTCGTATCCTGGCGTGCGGCTGCTGGAACTTTCACCGGAGATCGCCGCTGATTCGACGCAGCTACCGGGAGAGTTCCACAAGGACCCCGCAGACCAGATCATCGTCGCAACCGCTCGGATCCATGGTTTCCCGTTGCTGACAGCTGACCGGAAGATCCTCGCCTACCCGCACGTAGAGACGCTGTAGGTCATCGCCCGACTCCGAGATTACGCAATCACCAGCGCCTGCAGCGTGCGCATGTAGGCGTCCACGTCGAAGCGGTCGGGGTCCATCACCACCTGGAGGGCGCAGCCTTCGATGAAGCCGGCCGCCACGCCGGCCAGACCCTCGGCGCCGATGCCGCCGAAGCGCTCCGGCTCCGCGTCGACAACGGCCTGCGCGAGCGGGCGGAAGGCGTCGCGGTAGCGGTCCAGCGCGGCGCGGATGGCGCGCTGCACGCCGGGGTGGCGCGTGCCCATCACCCAGAAGTCGAAGAACAGCTCCACGCGCTCGCGCTGCCGCGGCAACGCCTCCACGTCGCGGCGGATGGCGCTCAGCATCCACTCCGACGCCGTCCGCCCCTCCAGCAGCTCCGCCACCTCGGGCGCCACCAGCGTGATCTCCAGCAGCCATTCGAGCAGCGCCACCACCAGCGCGTCACGGCTGCCGAAGTGGAAGAACACCAGCCCCTTGCTCACCCCCGCCTCGGCAGCCACGGCCTGCGCGGTCAGCCCCGTTAGCCGCTCGCGCGCGGCCACGCGGTAGGCGGCCTTCAGGATCTCGAGCCTGCGCTGCTCCTCGGGTGCTTTGCGGCCGGGCATGGGGATGGAATGAGGATGGGAGGGAGGAAGGAAGATAAAGTGCCTGACGGCGGCCGATGACCGGCGGATGAAGCCGCAGCAACAACCACGAGAAGCCTCGCAAACTGCGCGAGGCTTCACCCGCAGCCTGCGCAGCAGGCTTCCCAATGTTCCAGCCGCGGCTTCAGCCGCCCGGTGCCGCGCCCGAGGGCGCAGGTCTGCAATGCAAGCGGGGGCGCCGTCCGGCACCCCCGCTGTCGTTTGTCTGCGTTACGCCGGGCTGAGTTGCTCCGCCAGGCGCACGCAGACGGCTTCCAGCACGATCTGGCGCGCGCGCTCGGCGATCTGGTCCAGCGAGGGGGTGCGGGCCAGCGTGCGCTCGGCGTACTGGCGCACCTCGTCCAGCGTCGGCAGCTCGGGGAGATGCACGGTCGCCAGCGCGGCGGCGGCATGCGTGTGCGCGCTGCGGAGCGCGGCACGGACGTCCTCCAGCTGCGGCGCATGCGCCAGCGCGGCGTGCACCTGCGCGGCGATGCGGTCCGCCGGGAAGGCGGCGGCCAGCTGGTGCGCCACCTTCTCCACCACCGCCGCGCCCAGGCGCCGCTCGTTGCGCACCACCTCGGCCGGGGGCTCGCCCAGCTCCCACACCAGGCCCGCCCACGACAGCATCTTCAGCGCATAGAACGTCGGATCGACCTCGTACCAGCGGAACCCCTGCCGCGTGGAGCGCTGGTAGGCGTGGTGGTTGTTGTGCCACCCCTCGCCCAGCGTGATCAGCGCCAGCCACCAGTTGTTGCGGCTGTCGTCGCCCGTCACGTAGCGCTGCGTTCCCGTCACGTGCGCCAGCGAGTTGATGAAGAAGGTGCCGTGGTACAGCAGCACCGTGCTCCAGAAGAAGCCGACCACCAGCGCGGCCCATCCCCCGAGGGCGAAGCACGCGATCGCCAGCACCGTGGCCGGCAGGTACGGGTGCCGCTCCAGCCACATCAGCTCCGGATACTTCGTCAGGTCCGGGACCGCGTCGTGGTCGGTCTCGGCGTGCTGCCGCCGGAAGATCCAGCCGAGGTGCGAGTACCAGAAGCCGCGCAGCCGCGGCGAGTGCACGTCCTCTTCCGTGTCGGAGTGCCGGTGGTGGTGGCGGTGCTTCGCCGCCCACCAGAGGATCCCGCGCTGCGCCGAGCTCTGGG
>DASUYB010000005.1 GCA_036377595.1 Longimicrobium sp.
GTTCTCCTCGAGGACGACGATGCGCGCGCCGGGGAAGTGGCGCTCGAAGTCCAGGATGTTGCGCACGTCGGCGCCGCGCCAGGCGTAGATCGACTGGTCGTCGTCGCCCACCACGCACAGGTTCTTGCGCGGGCCGGCCAGCAGCCGCGCCATCTCGAGCTGGGCGCCGTTGGTGTCCTGGTACTCGTCGATCATCATGTAATGCCAGCGCTTCCAGTACGCCTCGCGCACCTCGGCGTGGTCGCGCAGCAGGGCGACGGGAAGGAGCAGCAGGTCGTCGAAGTCGCACGCCCCCGCCGCCCGCAGCGCCTGCTCGTAGCGGGGATAGACGTCGGCGGCGAGGACCGCGTAGTCGTCCGACCGGTTCCCCTTCACCGGCCCGACGGCGACCTCCGCGCGCGCCTGTTCGGGCGTCACCAGCCGGTTCTTCCAGTCGGAGATCTGGTAGAGGACGCGCTTGGGATCGAACGAGTCGTCGCCCGCGGTGGCGGAGACGTGCACCTCCTCCATGGCGATCTTCTTCACCGCCGCCAGCTGGTCGCCGGTGGCGTAGATGGAGAAGGACTTCGGCAGCCCGATCTTCTCGCCGTGCTCGCGGAGGATGCGCGCGCCGAGCGAGTGGAAGGTGGAGAGGAGGACGCCCTTCGCGTCTTTCCCCACCACGCGGGCCACGCGCTCGCGCATCTCCGCGGCCGCCTTGTTGGTGAAGGTGACGGCCAGCACGCGCCGCGGGTCGACGCCGCGGTCGCGCACCAGGTAGGCGATGCGGTAGACGATGGTGCGCGTCTTTCCCGAGCCGGCGCCGGCCAGGATGAGCACCGGCCCCTCGGTGGCCAGCACCGCCTCGCGCTGTTCGGGGTTGAGCTCGCGGAGGTATTGCGGGATGAACGACAAGGATTCGCTGCGGAAATGCGTGGACGACAGTGAGTAAGTGCCCAGTGCCCAGTGCCCAGTGCGCGGGAACGGCGTCGCGGCGCGGGGTGATGCCGCGGCTGCGCTGAGGTCTCCCTTTCCCCTGCGGAGCGGGGGAGAGGGCCGGGGAGAGGGGGCCCGCCGGCGGCCGCGCGGATGCCCGTCGCAGCGGACCGAAAATCGCCCCCGCGACGACTGGGCACTGGGCACTTGGCACTGGGCACTTTCGGGTCCGAAGATACCCGGAAATCGGCCCCCGGTCAAAGTTTGACGGGGTTCGGCCGGGCCGCTATGTTTCTGCCGCCCGAACCCCGATCTGCCGGCCACCCAAGACGGAGGATACATGACGCTACGAGACCGCTTCAAGGGGCTCTCGGTGGCGGAGGCTTTGCAGCTTCGCGCCTCGGAAGACCCCCGGCGGCCCTTCGTGGCGTTCGGGGACCGGCGGTGCACCTACGCGCAGATCGACCACCAGAGCAGCGCGCTGGCGGCCGCCCTGCACGAGCTGGGGATCGAGGCCGGCGACCGCATGGCGCTGACCCTCCCCAACTGGCCCGAGTTCGTCACCGCGGTGTTCGCCGCGGCCAAGCTCGGCGCCGTCATCGTGCCGCTCAACCCGCGCTACACCACCCCCGAACTGCAGTACATGCTGCGGCACTCGGAGACCGCGGTCGTGGTCACCGCCGAGAACTGGGAGGGGGTCGACTACCTGGCGCGCTACGAGGGCTTCCTCACCTCGCTTCCCGACCTGCAGTACGTGGTGAGCGTGGGCGAGGAGGAGCTGTGGTACGACGACCGCATCCACCAGTTCGAGGACCTGGTGTCGAGCGGCGAGGGGCGGCCGTTCCCGCGCCACCAGGCGGGGCCGGACGAGCTCTTCGCCATCCTCTACACCAGCGGCACCATGGGAAAGCCGAAGGGCGTCGCGCTCTCCCACGCCAACGTCCTCACCACCGCGGGGGGAACGGCCGACGCGCTGGGGCTGGCGGCCGACGACGTGGTGTTCGGCCTGAACTCGCTGTTCAACGTGTTCGGGCTGGGCACGGGGGTGCTGGGGACGATGATGGCCGGGGCCTCGTTCGTGCTGCAGGACCACGACGACACCGCGGCCGCGCTGGAGCTGATCGAGCGCGAGCGCGTGACCGTGTTCCACGGCGTGCCGACCAACTACGTCCTCGCGCTGAAGGAGATGGAGAGCGGATCGTACGACCTGTCCTCCGTGCGCTCGGGGATCGTGGCCGGCGCGCCCGCCTCCGAGGAGCTGGTGATGCGCATCCGGCGCGACCTGGTACCGGACCTGCGCATCGGCTACGGGCTGACCGAGACGAGCGAGACCGTCGCCCTGACGCGCGAGGACGATCCCCCCGGGAAGAAGGTGTCGACCGTGGGCCGGCCGCTTCCCGAGGTGGAGATCCGCATCCACGACGTGGACGGGTCGGTGCTGCCGGTGGAGAGCGTGGGCGAGATCGCCGTGCGCGGCCCCTGCGTGATGCAGGGGTACTACCGCCAGCCCGGCGAGACGGCGCTGGTGTTCACGGGCGACCGGTACTTCATGACCGGCGACCTGGGGATGGTGGACGAGGAGGGGTATCTCCACGTCCTGGGCCGGCGCAAGGAGATGATCATCCGCGGCGGGTTCAACGTGTACCCGCGCGAGGTGGAAGACCGGCTGCACGCCCACCCCGCCGTTCTCGACGTGGCCGTCGTAGGCCTGCCCGACGAGATCCTGGGCGAGGTGAGCTGCGCCTGCATCGTTCCCGTCGAGGGGGCGATCGTCACGGGCGAGGAGATCAAGGACTTCTGCCGTGAGGTGCTGGCGGACTACAAGGTTCCCGACCTGGTCCGCTTCCTCGACAGCTTTCCCATGACGGGGAGCGGCAAGGTGCGCCGCGTGGAGCTCGCGCGCATGATCAGCGCCGAGGAGAGCAGCCGCCGGCCGTGACCTCCGTCTGGACTCTTGAAATTGCGGAAGGGCTTCTCCGGCTGTCGCCTGGAGAGTGCCCAGTGCCCAGTGCCAAGTGCCCAGTGAGTAGTTTCCTGGGCACTGGGCACTCGGCACTGGGCACTTTTCCCCGCGAAGCGGAGAGGCTCGCCGCGTGAACCTGTACGTGGACGAGCAATGACCAACTTCGTGCCGCGGAGCCCGCACCTTCCCGGTGTGGCGCCCGCCTCCCCCGCCGCCCGCAACGCGGCGCTCCTGATCGACTTCGACAACATCACCCTCGGCGTGCGCAGCGACCTGGGCAAGGAGCTCAAGACGCTGCTGAACAGCGAGATCTTCTCCGGCAAGGTGGCGGTGCGCCGCGCCTACGCCGACTGGCGGCGCTACCCCAACTACGTGGTGCCGCTCACCGAGGCCTCCATCGACCTCATCTTCGCCCCCGCCTACGGCACCTCCAAGAAGAACGCCACCGATCTCCGCATGGCCGTGGACGCCATCGAGCTGGCGTTCATGCGCCCCGAGATCGGCACCTTCATCCTCCTCACCGGCGACAGCGACTTCTCGAGCTGCGTGATCAAGCTCAAGGAGTACGGCAAGTACGTCATCGGCGTGGGGATGCGCGACTCGTCGAGCGACCTCCTGATCCAGAACTGCGACGAGTACTACTCGTACCACGCCCTGAGCGGCCTGGTGCGCGAGGGCGACCAGGCCACGCCGCGG
The DNA here is from genome assembly GCA_036377595.1 of Longimicrobium sp. Lineage (NCBI taxonomy): Bacteria > Pseudomonadati > Gemmatimonadota > Longimicrobiia > Longimicrobiales > Longimicrobiaceae > Longimicrobium > Longimicrobium sp. Next base: position 3,575 of record DASUYB010000005.1, read on the forward strand.
CGCGACCCCTGGCTGCTGGTGCGCGAGGCGGCGCAGAAGATGGCGGCCACCGGCGACTCGATGCGCACCGACCGCCTCAAGCAGGTGATGATCGACCTGGACCCCAACTTCGACGAGAAGGACGAGGGGTACAGCAAGTTCAGCAAGTTCGCGCAGGTGGCGGCCGAGAAGGGGCTGATCCGCCTGCACAAGGTGGAGAACGGGCAGTACGAGGTGGCGCCGATCGCCGAGGACGATTTCGGCGCGCCGCCCGCGCCCACGCCGCGCTACGAGCGCGAGGAGCGCTACGGCCGCGACCGCGACCGAGGCCGCCGCGAGCGTGGACGGGGGCGCGACCGGGACCGCGGGCGCGACTACGGCCGCGAGCGCGAGCGTGACTTCGACCGCGAGCGCGAGCCGCGCGGCGAGCCCGCGCCGCTGCGCCTGCACCGCGACGAGGAGCCGGCCGCCGCGGCGTCCGCCGCCGAGGGCGAGTCGGAGACCATCGCCGCCGCCTTCCCCGTGGGCGAGGCGGAGGTCGCGCCGCCGGCCGAGCGGGCGCCCGCGACGGCCGAGGAGCGCGACGCCATGCAGCAGGCGTACTCGCTGCTGCAGGCCGCGGTGCGCGCGCTGGTCAGCCGCCACGGCCAGACCGCGCGCGACGGCGACGTGAAGCGCCGCATGCTGGAGATGGACGGCGGCTTCGACGAGCACGCGCTGGGGTTCAGCAAGTTCAGCCGCTTCCTGCGCCAGGCGCACGAAGACCAGGTGGTGGACATCCGCCAGCTGGGGGAAGGCCGCTTCGAGGTGGCGCTCCCCTCCGCCGGCACCAAGCTGCCGCCGCCCGCGCTCACCGGCACCCGTCCCGAGCCGATCCAGCTGGAGCGCGAGCGCGAGGAGCCGCGCGTGGCCGCCGACACCTCCGCCGCGGAGCCGGCGGAGACCGAGCCGCGCGGCGGGCGCGGCCGGGGGCGCGGCCGCTGGGGCCGCGGACGCGGCGAAGGGCCGCCGCCGGTGCTCCCCGGCCAGGCGCCGGGCGAGGAGCGCCCCGCCGCCGCGGCCGAGCCGCAGCCCGAGCCGCGCGCCGAGGAGCCTCGCCGCGAGGAACCGCGGCGTGAAGAACCTCGCCGCGAGGAGCCCCGTCGTGAAGAGCCCCGGCGCGAGGAGCGTCCCGCTGCCGCCGCGCAGCCGCCGGCCGAGTCCGCGCCGCCGTCCTCCGCCTCGCGCGAGGGTGCGGCCGACGCGCACCGCGGGCTGCGCCACCGCCACGGCGGACGCCGCGGGTGGACGTCGCCCGCCGGCCCGCCGCCGCTCCTTCCCGGGCAGGTGATCCACATCCCCGGCCAGCGCCCCGCGCGCGCCGAGGAGCCGGCGCCGCAGCAGCCCGCGGCCGAGACGCCGTCCGCGCAGCCCCAGCCGCGGCAGCCAGCCGCGTTCGATCCCGAGTCGCTCGGCCTGCCGGCGGACCGCGCGGGCGTGGCGGCGCACCTCGCCGGCTACCGCGGCGTGGGTGCGGCGACCGTTCGCTCGCTGGTGGACGCGTTCGGCGAGCGCGTGTTCGAGACGCTGGAGAACGATCCCGACGCCGTCCGCTCGCTCCTCGGCCGCCGCGCTGGTCCGCTGCTCGAGCAGTGGGCGGCGGATCGTGACGCGCGCCAGGCCGAGCGTGCCGCGGCGCAGCCAGAGCCCGCCGCGGCGGAGGAAGCCGCGCCGCAGGCCGCCGCCGAGGAGCCGACGGAGGACGCGCGTACGTTCGCCGAGGCCGCGGCCGCCGTCGCGCCGGAGCCGGCGCAGGACGAGGCGGGGGAAGGCGATGCCGTCGCAGGCGAGACGGCGGAGGAAGCCGCGCATCGCCGGCGGCGGGGACGGCGTGGTGGTCGCGGCCGCAACCGCCATCGCGCGGCGGGTGAGGGGGAGACGGCTGCCGCGCCGGAGTCGGAGCTTCGCCCCGGCGGCGAGGCGGCGGCCGCCGAGGAAGCCATCGCCGCGGAGCAGGTCGATACCGATCCCACGCTGACGTCCCAGGCCGCGCGTCCCGGTGAGACGCCCGAGCAGCCGGCGGCGACTGGTGGACGCGGACGCGGCCGGGGTCGCGGTCGCGGAGCCGCCCCCGCCGCGGAGACGCCGGCCGCGGAGGCGCCGCCCGCGGAGACGATCTCCATCGAAGGCGTCGAGCTTCCCGTCGGTGACCGCGGCGAGACGGATCCCACGCTGATGGAGCAGGCCGCCGTCCCCGCAGGCGAGGCGCGGCCGCGTGGCCGTTCGCGCGGCCGTGGCGGCCGGGGACGCGGCGGCGGTGATCGCCAGGCCGCGGCTCCCGCGCCGCAGCCGGAGGCGCCCGCGCCGGCGCCGGAGCAACCCGCCGCCGAGCGCGGTGGTCGTCGCGGCCGCGGTGGTCGTGGCAGTGGCGCGCAGCAGGCGACGGAGACGGCGCTTCCCGAGACGCCGGCAAGCACGGGCGGCGGTCGGCGCGGCCGGGGCGGTCGCGGCGGCGGTCAGCCCGCGGCCGAAGCGGCGCAGCAGCCCGCGGCCGAGTCGCCGGCGAAGACCGGTGGCGGCCGACGTGACCGCGGCCGTGGTGGCGGCCAGCCCGCGGCGAAGGCCGCGCCGCAGCCCGCGCCCGAGGCGACGCAGGGTGGCGGCGGGCGTCGCGGCCGCGGCGGACGTGGCGGTGGCGCGCAGCCCGAGGCGGCGCCCGCGCCCGCACCCGCACCCGAGGCGAGCGCCGGCCGTGGACGCGGCGGTCGCGGCCGTGGCGGCGGCAATCGTCCCGCCGCGGAGGCGCCGCAGCCCGAGACGCCCGCGCAGGGCGGGGAAGGGCAGGGTGGCGGCAACCGCTCGCGCCGCGGACGCGGGCGGGGCGGACGGGGCCGCGGCGGCGCGCCGCCGGTCACGTGAGCCGAATCTCCACCACGAGCGCCGCGTCCGGTGAAAGCCGGGCGCGGCGCTCGCGCGTTGTCGATCCCCCGCCGCTGCCGCCGGAGTTCTACGCGCGGCCGGCCGAGGTCGTCGCGCGGGCGCTGCTCGGCACGCGCCTCGTCAGCGACGCCGGCGGCGCGCGTGTGGTCGGCGAGATCGTGGAGACGGAAGCCTACGTCGGCCCGCACGACGCCGCGTCGCACGCGTGGGAGAAGTTCGGCCGCACCGCGCGCAACGACGTGATGTTCGGGCCGCCGGGGATCACCTACGTCTACCTGATCTACGGCCGCAACTGGTGCATCAACGTGGTGACGGACACGGAAGATTTCCCCGCCGCCGTGCTCGTCCGCGCCGCCAGGCCGCTGGAGGGGATCGAGACGGCGCGCGAGCGGCGCCCCGGCCGGCCCGACCGCGAGCTGATGCGCGGGCCCGGCAACCTGGCGCGCGCGCTTGGCGTCACCGGCGCGCAGAACCGGCACCCGCTCGACCGGCCGCCGCTCTGGCTGGCCGCCGGGCGCGACGTCCCCGACGCGGAGGTGTCGGTCGGGCCGCGCATCGGCATCCACGCGGACCGGGCGGCGGAGTGGCCGCTGCGCTTCTGGATCGCCAAGTCGCCCTGGGTCTCCCGCCACTCCTGATCTCCATCTCCCGCTTCCGTTCATCTCCGGATGGTTCCATGCGAGCCGCGGCCTGCCTCCTGAGTCTCTTCCTCACCGCCGCCTGCGGACGTGGCGGTGCGCGGCCGGAAACGCCCGCGCGGAGTGATTCGGCGGCGGTCCGGCCGGACTCCGCGGCCGCGGACAGCGAGGTGGTGACGGAGCGGCTGGCGCCGTACGGCGACACCATCGTGCTGACGATGCGCGGCGAGCCCCGCTTCGGGTCGCGTCGCGCGCTGGTGAACGGCCGCGAGGTGTGGGCGGAGGCCGTGCAGAGCGTGGAGGTCTACGCGCTGCTCCACCCGGAAGACGGAGCGACGCTGGTCGTGCTGGCGGTCACGCCCGGCGGCACCGCGTGCGACCGGCTGTTCCGCGTGCTGGAGCTCGGACGTGAGGGTCCGCGCGTGACCGAAGAGTTCGGAACGTGCGACGGCGCGCCGCGCGTGCGCTTTGCCGGGAGACGGCTGCGGATGTGGTTCGCGGGATGGCTTCCCATGCGGGTGGCGATCGTGGACACGCTCCCGGACCAGGTCGCCTGGCCGGCAAACGAGCTGCTCGAGTACCGCGACGGGAGGATGGTCCTCGTCGCCAGCGGCCGGCGCGCGGACCGGCTCGTGGGACCGTGACCGGGGGACGGAGATGAACGATCGCGACGATTTGATGGACTTCGCCGCGCGCACGATGCGGGCGGCGGGCGAGCTGACGCTGCGGCACTTCGGGCGCGCGGCGGTCGACTGGAAGGCGAACCAGACCGAGGTGACCGCCGCCGACCTGGCCGCCGAGGCGCACATCCGCGCCGCCATCGCCGAGGCCTTCCCCGACGACGGGATCCTGGGCGAAGAGCATGGAGACGTGGCGTCCCGAAGCGGCCGCCGCTGGGTGGTGGACCCGATCGACGGCACGCGCTCGTTCGCGGTCGGCGTGCCGATCTACTCGATGCTGCTGGCGCTGGAAGAGGACGGGATCCCGGTTCTCGGCTGTATCCATCTTCCCGTCCTGCAGCAGACGCTCGTCGCCGCACCCGGCGCGGGTGCGTGGATGAACGGCGACCGCGCCCACGTCTCCGACTGCGCCGACCTGCGCGAGGCGCGGCTGGTTACGAGCGGCCTGGAGTACTGGCGCGACGAGTCGACAGACGAGCACCGCGCCGGCTTCGAGCGCTTGGTGAAGGCCACGCGCTTCGCCCGCACCTGGGGCGACGGCTACGGCTACTTCCTCGTCGCCACCGGGCGTGTGGAGCTCTTCTGCGACCCCTTCTGCGGCCAGCACTGGGACATCGCGCCGATGCCGCTGATCATCTCCGAGGCCGGCGGCACCATCACCCAGATCGACGGCTCGCCCGTGCGCGAAATGGCGTCCGTGCTGGCGTCGAACGGGCGGCTGCATGAGGCTGCGAGACGGATCATGGTGGGGCGCTGACAGAAGTCGTCTCTAACTTGATGGAGATGAAGAAGCGAACCGATGTGACGATGCGGGACGAGTACGACTTCTCCGGCGCCATTCGCGCGAAGTACGCCGAACGCTACGCCCAGGGCCCGATTATCTTCGCGCCCGATCAGCCCCTTGCCCGACGTCCCCCGCGTGGAACACCGCTTGCCGCGCCTCTCCTCCGTCAGCGCAGGACGGATGACCACACGGGCGGAGGGAGCGTGATGGGCGGCGCGTACAAGGCGATCGAGCTGGTGGGCACGTCGGAGCAGAGCTTCGACGACGCGGTGCGGCAGGCAGTGCGGCGGGCGGGCGAGACGATCCGCAACCTGGAGTGGCTGGAGGTCTGCGAGCAGCGCGCGTACATCGCCGGCGGCGAGATCCGCGAGTTCCAGGCGAAGGTGCAGATCTGGTTCAAGCTCGAGGAAGGCCAGCAGCCGAGCTGATCGGCGATCCGATGCAAAACACGACGGCGGCGCTCCCCTTTCGCGGGGGCGCCGCCGTCGCGTTTGGATCTGTATCGGCCGAGCGGTCAGCCGGGCACGACGTCGTCCTCCGCGGGCGCGGGGCGGGTCCACGCGTCGGGCGCCACCTCGACGAGGAGGTCGATGATCTCCGCGAACGTGGGATGGCGCGCGAGCTCGGTCAGCGACTCGTCGTCGAGCTTCTCCACGATGGCGATCGCGCCGTCGTCCACGTCTCCGCCCTCCAGCAGCCGCGCGAGCATCCCGCGCGGGTCGGAGCGCGCCGCCCATGCCGCCCGGTCGGAGATCTCCCGCCCCAGCGCCCGCTGGAAGCCGTCGCGGTCCGCGAACAGGAGCCGCTCGGCGCGCGGCACCGCCATCACCACGCGGAACGGGGTGGCGCCGGCCGCGCCGCGCAGCTCGTCCTCCACCTCCTCGCGCTGCGCTTCGGCCGAGGCGTCGTCCGCGGTGCCTGCGTCGAGCACCAGCGCGGCCGGCTCGCCGCGGGCCAGCACGGTGCGCGCGAGCTCGACCGCGTCGGCCGGGTCGCCGCCCTCCACCACGTCGAACGCGCCGCGGCCGGCGGAGCGGAGGACGCGCTCCACCAGGCGTCTGCCGGGGGCGCCGCTGATCACGATGTGCGGAGTCACGCGCGGGCTGAAAGAAGCGGGTGGATCGGGAGACTAACGACGGAGACAAGATATTCGCGATTCATCGACGGCGCACCGATCACGTTCCGCGCGCCTAATGCGGACGCTCGGCACGCGTCTCGCGGTCGGGAGACGGCGTTCTCGTCCGACCTGGAACCGGGGCAGGCGCAGCCATGAAGCCGATCCTCCGCATCTCGATCTCCATCGCCCTCCCGTCCCTCGTCATCGCCGCCGCGTGCGGGCGCAGCGCCGGGCCGGCGCCGGCCGACGGCCAGCCGCGCGCGAAGTTCGTCAAGGCGATCGACGGCTTCTACGGCCCCGAGTCGGCGAAGTACGATTCCGCGCAGGACGTGTGGTTCGTCAGCAACATGCTCGGCTACGGGTCGGCGCACGACGGCGCGGGGTACATCGTGCGCATCCCCGCGGGGACGCTGGGGCCGCCGCGGATCTTCATCGAGAGCGGCAGGAACGGCGCGACCCTCGACGCGCCGAAGGGGATGGCGATCCACGGCGACACGCTGTGGGTGGCCGACATCGACGTGCTGCGCGGCTTCGACCGGCGCACCGGCGCGCCGCTGGCGACGATCGATTTCCGCCCGCAGAGGGCGGTGCTGCTGAACGACGTCGCCATCGGCAACGACGGGCGCATCTACGTGACCGACACGGGGATAGGGATGACGCCCGCCGGCGTGACGCACCCCGGCGGCGACCGCGTCTTCGCCGTCGGCGCGAACCACGCGGTCTCGGTCGTCGCGGCAGGCGCGACGCTGGGGCGGCCGAACGGCATCACCCCCACGCCGCGCGGACGCGGGCCGGGGGTGACGGTGGTCTCGTTCGACCCGTTCCGCAGCATCGTCTACACGCTCGATCCCGCCGACCCGGCCGCGAAGCTCGGCGTGGTGGCGACGGGGAAGGGGAAGTTCGACGGGGTCGAGGGGCTGCCGGACGGGCGGCTGCTGGTGGCGTGCTGGAACGACTCCAGCATCCACCTGATCGGCGGCGGGCGCGACACGAAGATCATCGGCGGCCTCTCACAGCCCGCGGACATCGGCCTGGACACGCGCCGCAACCGCATCGCCATCCCCCAGTCCGTCCGCGACCGCGTCGAGTTCTACGAGCTGCCGCGGTAGGCGGGAGGACGAAAACCCGGCCGGACGCACACGCGCCCGGCCGGCTCTCGTGCCATCTCCCTGGGTTTCCTACGGCGTGGAGATCGGCTCCGCCGCCACGCAGTGATTCCGAGCCTTGGTCGTAATCCGCTCGAAGACTTCCGCCAGCGGCTCCTGGATGTCGGCCAGCCGTACGCGGCCTCCCACCGTGTGGTCGAAGATTGCCTGTTCCAGCCTCATCTCCTCCCGCTCGATCCGCTGGCCCATCGACACGTCGAGCCGGCGGAGCTCGCGCATAAGCGGTTCGCGTGGAACCGTCCCGGCGGGATCTCTCGAATCGCGCAGCATCGTGGAAAGCGCAGCGGCCCGACGGTGCGCCTCGGCCCAGCGCCGCAGTTCCGCGCGCTCCAGAATCGTGAGTTGCTCGACGCCGGGGCTCGGCGCGTCCCAGCGCGGGTCACCTCCGCTGGCCAGGAAGCGCAGGCCGATCGCCTGCGCCCGCTGTTGCGCGGTGATCACCGCCCGTCCCCGCTTGCCTGCCAGCTCCGCGCCGCATAGCACGGCCCCGGTCAGGTCGGCGCCGAGCAGGTTCGCGCCGGAGAGATCGACCCCCTGCATCCGTGCGCCCCTGAGGTCCGCCCCGCGGAGGTCGGCACCCTCGAGATCGGCCTCCTTCAGGTTTGCGCCGACCGCGGACGCCTCCCACAGCACGGCATCGTCCAATTCGGCGTCTTTCAGGATGGCGCCCTGCAGATCCGCCTCGGTGAGGTTGGCGGCATCTAGGTGGGCACGCTCCAGGTCGGCGTTGCGCAGAACGGCCTGCCGCAGCCAGGCCCGGCGCAGGTTCTCGGCGTCCAGCTCGAGCCCCGTGAGGTCGGCGTCGTCGAGGTTGGCGGCGAACCGGTAGCAGATCCCTCGATCCTCGTCGCGCCGGCCGATCTGGTCGGTGCAGGCGCCCCGGGTGAGCGCGAGGTGCGAGGCGCCGCCCGCGATGCCGCCCACCACTCCCATGATCACTACGAAGGGCCATATCCGGAGCCAGCCGGGCTCATTGTCGACCACGTTCCTGACCTTCATCGGGCGGGGGCGCACCAGGGACAGGTCCAGCCGGTCGGCACCCACCACCGATATCCCGCGCAGCAGCAGCGTGCCTGCGCCACCGCCGGAGAACTGCGCCGCGTCCAGCCACCGCACGCGTCCGCCGGGCCCCTGCAGCCACTGAAGACCGCTGCCTAGGTGCACGCGCATCATTCCATACGACCGGAGGCTGAGCCCCGCCGCCAGCACTACCGCCACCACCTGCACGATGGTTCCGATGCGGTCGTGGCGCGGCAGGTAGCGGAGCCACAGGACGGCGATCGTCACCGGCACCATGAACCAGACGAGGAGAGCGACCGTGAACCGGTCCCAGCGCGTGGTGCGCCTCCACTCCCTGGCAGTGTCGACGTTGCGGCCGCCGCGCTTGGTGTGGTTCGGCCACAGCGTGCCGAACGGCATCACGCACAGATTGGGAAACGAGTTGACCTCGCGGAACACGGCCCGCCGGTTGGGGAAGATCGCGGGCAGGTCGCGCAGCGTGCTCCACACCTGCTCCGCCGTCGACAGCAGGTAGACGTACAGCGCAAGCAGCAGCCAGGGGAGCAGGTAGAAGAAGGCACGGATCGGCACCGGCAGTCCCACCACCGGCAGCTGGAGCACCGCCGAGGGGAGGAACAGCTTGTCGTCACCCATCGTGAACGCCACGGTCATGATCGTGGCGCAGATGGCCAGCAGCGCGACCGCGATCCGCTCGGCGCGGGTGGAGAGCTCGCGGAGCGTCGCCAGCCCGTCGAAGGTGAAGCCGTCGGGAAGCCTCGCGTACTGGAGGTTGGATGCGCCGAGCCGTTGCTCGGACAGGTTCTCGACCTCGCGGAGGTCGGCACCCGTCAAGTCGGCCCCACTGAAGTCGGTCTCGTTGAGGTCCAATCCCTCCTCGAAAGTGCAACCGACGAGGGTGGCTCCATGGAACTGCGCCTGCTCCAGGCTCTTGCCCTTCACGAACCGCGCGCCGCTCAGGTTTCGTCCCAGGAAGCAGGCGCGCAGACGCTCGGAGTGGCCACGGCGTTTCAGGTAGATCTGGTGCCCGTCCAGGATGCGGGCGATTGCATCGTCGGGGATTCTCGGCTTGGGGGGTACTGCGGTCGTCGACACTTGAGCCTCCGCCAGGTGAAGGGAGATGCGATGGGAAGGGATGTTCTGGAAAGCGCCCTGCGGCACTGCAAGGAGATTCGGGGAGAGAAAACGGGCTCGACGCGTAGGCGCTTCGATTGCTGCGGATGCTGTAGAGTGTAGCTTGTGGTGCGGTGCGCAGGAAGCCTTTCGTTTCCTGCGCCGCCGTTTGCCCGCAAGACGAGAACGGCGCGGCGAGCACGGATCTGCAACGGAGTGCGATCGGAAACATGGACGAGACACAGATGATCGGCGACGCGTCGGCCGCGGCGGACGCGTGGCTGGAGCGGCTCGACGCAGGCGACGTGGAGGCCACCTGGGAGCGCACGTCGTCGCTCTTCCGCCAGCTCGTCGACCTGTCCAAGTGGACGCAGTCGTTCGAGCAGGTGACCGCGCTGTTCGGGCGCCCGCTCGAGCGCGAGCTGGCCACGAGCGAGTACCTGGAGTCGGTGCCGGGCGCGCCCGACGGCAACTACGTGGTGCTCACCTACACCACCGCGTTCGAGCGGAAGAAGGAGGCCATCGAAACCGTCGTCGCCGCGCTGGACGACGACGGCGAGTGGCGCGTGGGCGGGTACTTCGTCCGGTAGATGCGGCGATGCTCTCCATCTCCTGCTTCCGCAGCGACGACGTGTAGGCTGGTAATCCGGACGGATAACAGGCCGCACACCAAAGCATGTCATTCCGAGGGCGCCGCTGGATCTCTGGAGGTGACGTAAATCCAGGCGCCCGAGGAATCTATAGCCGCATCACGAGCGACAGCCCGCCTATCCGCACGGGCCGTGACTGGGTCTACGCTGCCGGCCGTCCGAGCGGATCGAAGAACCCTTCGTCCTCGGAAAGGTCCCGCCACGTTGGGTTCGCCGCAGCGATCAGCTCCACCTTCTTCGACCTCCGCCAGCTCTTGATCTCCTTCTCCCGCTCGATCGCCGCGAGGACGTTGATCGTCGCTTCGTAATAGACGAGCTGCGTCACGTTGTACTTCGTCGTGAACCCCGGCGTCTTCTTCTCCTTGTGCTCCCACACGCGGCGCGCGAGGTCGTTCGTCACGCCCACGTAGAGCGTCCTGCTCGCATTCGACAGGATGTAGACGTAGTACGTTCGCATGGGTCCCGGTGCGTTGAGGGTGATCATCAACGCCCGACCTCGATCTGTCATTCCGAGGGCGCCGCGCCGCTCTGTCGGAATCGACGAAGTCTGGCGCCCGAGGAATCTGTAGCCGGCTTGCGCGCGGAACTCCGCCTATCGCGCGAAAGCCGGCCACAGATTCCTCAGGAGCCGCCAGATGTCAGTGCTGACGCAGTTTCGGCGCGGCGGCTCCTTCGGAATGACAGCCCGCTTTGGACGCGACAGGTAAACGACCGTGCGGACGCTGGCCAAAGATTCCTCAGGAGCCGCCAGATGTCGGTGCTGACGCAGTTTCGGCGCGGCGGCTCCTTCGGAATGACAGCCCGCTTTGGGACGCGACAGATAAACGACTGTGCGGACGCTGGCCAAAGATTCCTCAGGAGCCGCCAAGTGTCGGTGCGGATGCTGGTTTCGGCGCAGCGGCTCCTTCGGAATGACAGTCGAAGCGCGACAGGCAACCTATGGTGCGAACACGGGCCAAAGATTCCTCAGGAGCCGCCAGGTGTCGGTGCTGACGCAGGTTCGGCGCGGCGGCTCCTTCGGAATGACAGATTGTGGGGCTGTTGACGTCTCCCTTGTCTGCTCAATGCCCGGCGGCGGCCTCCGCGTCGCGGGGGACGGAGACGGCGGCGTCGGCGCTCGCGGGGTCGCTGCGGGGGTGGACGCCGCTCAACAGCTGGTAGAGGAGGATGGCGCCGAACGTGGCAGTGCCGATCCCGCCGATGGAGAAGTTGCCGAACTTCAGCTCCAGGTTCCCCGCGCCCAGCGTCAGCGTCACCGCGGCCACCACCAGGTTGCGGCTGTCGGAGAAGTCGACGCGGTTCTGCACCCAGATCCGCCCGCCCGTGGCCGCGATCAGCCCGAACAGCACGATCGACAGCCCGCCCAGCACCGGCACCGGGATCGTGCCGATCAGCGCGCCGAACTTCGGGCTGAAGCCCATCAGGATCGCCACCACCGACGCCACCACGAAGATCAGCGTGGAGTAGATCCGCGTCACCGCCATCACCCCGATGTTCTCGGCGTACGTGGTGACGCCGGTGCCGCCGCCGCTGGCCGCCAGCATCGTCGCCACGGCGTCGCCCAGGAAGGCACGGCCGAGCCAGCGGTCCAGGCTGCGCCCCGTCATCGCCCCCACCGCCTTCACGTGCCCCAGGTTCTCGGCCACGAGGATCACGGCGACGGGTGCGAACAGCGTCATCACGTCCGCGCGGAACACCGGGGTGGAGAAGTGCGGCAGCCCGATCCACGCCGCCTGTCCCAGCGGCGCGAAGTCGATCGGCTTCCCCATCCCCATCCCGTTGGCCAGCACCGCGTACAGCGCGTAGCCGATCACCCCGCCCAGCAGGATCGGCAGCCGCTTCAGCATCCCCGGCGCGTACACGGCCACGGCGGCCGCCGCCAGCGCCGTCGCCAGCCCGATCCCCGTGTTGAACGAGCTCCCGCCCACGTCGCGGATCGCGATGGGCGCGAGATTGAGCCCGATCACCGCCACCACGGCGCCGGTGACCACGGGGGGCATCAGCCGCTCCACCCAGCGGTAGCCGGCGAACATCACGATCACGCCGATCAGCGCGTAGACCGCCCCCGCCGCGATGATCCCGCCCAGCGCCACGCCGATGTTGGCGTTCGGCCCCGGCGGGCGGTATCCCGTCGACGCCAGCACCACGGCCACGTAGGCGAAGCTGGAGCCCAGGTAGCTCGGCACCCGTCCACCGACCACCAGGAAGAAGGCCAGCGTGCCGATGCCGGAGAAGAAGATGGCGGTGTTGGGGTCGAAGCCCATCAGGATCGGCACCAGCACGGTGGCGCCGAACATGGCGAAGACGTGCTGGATGCCGACCACCATGGTCTGCCCCCACGGCAGCCGTTCGTCGGGGGCGATGACGCCTTCCTCCTTCAGCGTCCAGCGCGGCAGGAAACCACCGTTGTCGTGGTCGGGCATGCGCGTTCCTCGGGGATTGGAGATGGGGGATGGGACGGGAGATATACGGCAGGATGCGGAGGAAGTGTGTGCCCCGGCGGGATTTCCGCAAGAGATACGTTGTCTCGGGGATAAAAGACCTAGGTCTCACGCAGAGTCAGCAGAGTCAGCAGTTGAACAGCTGCAGCTCAACTGCTGACTCTGCTGACTCTGCGTGAGACTTGCTGTTTCTTTCTGATTCTCGGAGATCTACGGCCGCGGGCGCAGCGTCTCCGCGGCCCGGCAGACGGCGATCAGCCCGCGCTCGTGGTGCCCGCCCGGCGTGGGCGCTTCCCACGCAGGCGCGGCCCGGCTGTCGCTCTGTTTGAGGCGCGCGCGGAGGAAGAGCGAGCGGTTGACGAGCCGCGTCCGCCGCGCCGCGCAGTCGAACTCCATCTGGTACTCGGCGGCGTCGAGCAGGTCGGCCTCCGGCCCCACGGGGCGCGTGTAGTCGATGCGGAAGCGGCCGCGCACCACGCCGTCGGTGCCGCGCGTCAGCCGCGCGCTGTCCACCGCCACGCGCGAGATGAAGTTCACGTCCACGATGGTGTATCCCGGCGGCAGCGGCGCGAACTCGGGAAGCATGCCGCGGCGGCCCATCTCGTCGTACCAGCCGGGGCCGCGCCAGACGAGTTGCACGTGGTGCACGCCGTCGCGGTAGTACGACTCGACGCCCATCTCCGACAGCCCCGCCCGCCACACCAGCAGGTCCTCGCGCAGCGTGTCGGGCCGGCCGAGCGACCCCTGCAGCGAGTCCACCAGCGCGTGGAACCGCGCGTCCACGCTCCGTCCGCGCACCGTGTCGACGAGGAGGAATCCGACCGCGCGGCCGTCCTGCAATTCCAGTTTCACCAGCGCGCCATCGCCGCGCTGGAACACGAGGTCCCCGCGGTCCACCGTGCCGGAGAAGGCGAATCCCCGCGCCTCCAGCCGCGCCCGCGCGCTGTCCGCCGCCGCGTGCCACGGTACGCCCGCGAACGTGAACTCCCGCTGCGCGATCGTCTGCGATGCCGTCGCGACGACGACGAGCGGCAGCAGGAGCAAAGACTTCGGCGTGGTGATCATGATGGACCGGGGGGCGAAAGGGACGCATCTCCAAACTAGGCGCGCATTTCCATCCCTCCAAGCCCTTATGATCCATGGCCATGAGAAGAATCGGCCGGAGCCACGTGGACTCCGGCCGATCGCGATTCATCCTGCTGTCCCCTGTCCCCTACCGCGTCGCCGTGGCCAGGAACCAGTCGCGGAAGTAGGGCGCGGGGATGGTTCCCATGCGCATCAGGCGCTCGTGGAACTCCTTGGCGCTGTAGGCGCTCCCCTTCGCCTGGCGGTAGGCGTCGCGGAGCGACTGGATCGCCGTCTTGCCCAGGTTGTAGGTGATGGCCTGCGTGGGCCACTTGCTGTAGCGGTAGATGGCCCGCTGCGCGCCCTCCGCCACCGCCTTGGCCGCCGGGTCGCTCGCCGCCTTCTCGCGCGCGCCGGGGAAGAAGTTCACGTTGGCGTTGAAGTAGTCCACCGCCTGGTCGAAGGTCATCCGCCCCGTGTGCATTCCCACGTCCACCACGATGCGCACGGCGCGCAGCAGCTGGCCCTGCAGCTCGTACATGTACTCGCCCGGCGTGTAGAAGCCGTACGGGCGGCCCTGCGTGGGCTCGCTCATCAGCTCCTCGGCGTACAGCGCCCACCCCTCGGCCGCCATCGAGTCCTCCCACATCGAGCTGCTGTCCTCCACCGCGCCCGGCGTCAGCCAGCGGATGGTGGAGATCTCGGACGCGTGCTGCGTCATGTACTTGTAGTGCCAGTCGTGCCCCGGGAAGCCCTCGTGGATGGCGGTGTCGGCCACCGATGAGCGGTTGTTCTCACGCAGCGCGGCCGGGTCGTTCCCCGTGGGCGTCAGGTAGAAGCGGCCCACGCCCGTCTTCTTGAACGGCGGCGCCGCGTAGTACGCCGCGTCGATGGTGCTGCGCAGCACCGGCGGCGTGGGATACACGTCCAGACGGTAGTCGGCGGGGATGTCGAACAGCTGCCGCTCGCGCCCGTAGGCCACGGCGCGGCGGCCGGCGTCGACGTACCACTGCAGCAGCTCGTCGTCGTCCTTCGGCGAGTCCTTGCCGAGCGACTCCATCACCGCGCGGACGCTGGCGTTCTTCTGCTCGCGCGTGCCGAACTGCAGGCCGAGGTTGTTCTGCCGGCTGATGGCCTCGGCCACCTCGTAGATGCGGTTCTGGTAGACGTCCACCTGCCGCTGCCCGTAGTCGAACAGCTGGGCCGTCGTCCGCGTCTCGCGGAGGTTGTTGCGGAGACGCCATTCGTACTCCTGCGTCCCCACCGCGTAGCGGTCCGTCCGGTCGCCCGCGTAGGTCTGCTGCAGGAAGCCGGCGAACGCCGTCCACCCGTCCGCCGCCGCCGTGGACGCCTGGCGGATGCGCGCCAGCATCGCCGTGCCGAAGGGGCGGCCGCCGATGTACTTCTGCGCCTGCTCGAGCAGCGTGGTGCGGAAGTAGTCGGCGTTCGAGCGGCTCCCGGCGATCCCGTCGCGCTCCACCATCCGCCAGTCGGGGATGTTGCCGCGCTGCTTCCCCGCGAGGAGGTTGGTCTTCGCGGCCTCGAGGTACGCGGGGATGGAGGCCACGCGCTTGGCCACCATCTCCCACTCGTCCTCGGTTCCCAGCAGCCCGCTGCCCGCGTCGGTCATCTGCTGGATCTGCCAGTCGACGCCGCGGAAGGGCTCGGCCACGTAGGTGTCGACCGAGCGCTCGTAGTAGCGCAGGTCGCCGACCTGGTGGAGGATGAAGTCGAGCTGCGCGCCCAGCACCTCCCAGTCGATCCGCTCCTCGGGCGAGAGCGTGGCGGGGCGGATGGCGTCGCGCGCCGCCTTGATCTGGCGGTAGAAGGCCAGCTCCTGCTGCAGCGCGGCGGGGCGCCAGTCGCGGTAGCGCGTGTTGATGTCGCGCAGCTGCGGGCTGTACGCGTCGCCACCCAGGTAGGTGGCGGTGACGGGGTTCAGCTCCAGCACGCGCACGAAGTAGCGGTCGCGCAGCCGCGCGAACTCGCTCTGCTCGCCCATCGCCTGGGCCAGCAGTCCACCGCGCTCCAGCTGCGGGAGGATGCCGAATGCGAGCGCGGCCTGCGCGCCCTGCTGGAAGAACGAGCGTCGGTCCAAGGGTGCCCCGTGGGTGCATGTCGTTCGGTGGACGGCGGAGATACAGATCGCCTCCGCGCCGTCGGGATCGTGCCCGGGCCGAATCCTGCGGCCCCGCGCACCCGAGCACAAGTAGGCGCGCCGCGGGTGCGGGGGATCGGAAACATGTGATTCGGCGGATGATGGAATTCCGAAGGAAGGATGATGTTCCGTCGCGCGTGATCCGGCGAGCAACACGTGGCGATGTGCTCGGGAGCCGGGACGGATCGAAGTCCGCGAAGGCGGACTGTGTGTCGTTGTAGCCGCGACTTCAGTCGCATCCCCACCGGGTCCGTCGCGATTCTGCATCTCTTGTCCCGAACACCGGCCGCAGGGTAGCCGGGGCGGGGTGGGCGAGATACATTCGGCGCCCTGCCCTGGCTGCTGTGGCGTGAGGTGTGGATGGGTGCGGTGGACCGGAGCAGCCAGGGCACCCTCCTGCCCGTTCCCGGCCCGCGTGGGCCGCCGATCGATATGCCGCGAGGCCGGCCTGCCGCAGGGTGGGCCGGCCTCTCGTGTGTTCCCGGAAATGCGCCGCTGGGCCGGCTATCTTAACCGATTCGATCGAGGAAGATCGCCGCAGGGCCGCCGCACGCGCGAGGGTGCGGCCCCTCATCCCTCCCAGCTAGGACGTGATACTTAAGCGGATGCTTAACTATCGCTGCTGCCGTGATCATCCTGTCCCAAGGATGGGTCCGATACTTAAGTGGATGCTTAACTATCGATCTTTTCTTCGACTGACGTGCGACTTTCGCGCGGCGGCGCGTTGTACGAAATTGATCTCGCGCCCTGTTCGCGCTCCCGCTCCCACCATCCATCCCGCCGACGACCCATGAAGCGCATCGTTCCGCTCGCCGCACTCGCCCTGGCCGCCGCCTGCGCCGGGGGGCCGCCCCCCGAGGGGACGTCGACCCGGACCATCTACACCAACACGCACAACACCAACTCGGTTCCGGTCAGCGGCGCGTCCGACGTGATGACGACCTCCGCCACGGGGCTCACGGCCACGACGACGATGAGCGTGGACTCCACCATGCGCGCGCTGGCGGCGGCGTACGGGATCATGCACATCCCCGTGACGCTGGTGGACCCGGCCACCCGCCGCGTGGGCAACCAGCGCCTCCCGCTGCGCTACAACCTGAACGGCGAGCCGCTCAGCCGCTTTGTGAACTGCGGCGAGACGATGACCGCCGTGCGCGCGGACCGCGAGCAGATCTTCCTCTCCATCATCTCCGTGATCAAGCCGCAGGCCACGGGCGGGAACGTGGTGGAGACGACGGTGCAGGCCATCGCGGTGGACCGCACCTCCGGCAACAGCAACGGGATGATCCCCTGCTCGACCACCGGCACCCTCGAGGGCCGCGTCCATCGCATGGCGCTCAACGCGCGCTGACGGGGCAGAACTCGCACGGAGACGAGGAGCCGCGGAGGAGATCTCAGTCTCCTCCGCGGCTTCCTCCTTTCACACGGAGGCACGGAGAAAACGAAGGGGCACAGAGGCTCGCCGCGAGTCCTCTGTGCCTCTCGTTCCCTCTGTGTCCTCTGTGTGAAATTCTTTTGATGTTATTGCGCCCGCGCCACGATCTCGCCGAAGCGCGGCTCGGAGCGGAGCGGGTCGAGCAGCCGGTCGCCGTCGAGCGTGGCGCGGCGCACGGCCTTGCCGTCGACCGCGCAGGCGAGGGCGTCGAGCGCGGCGGCGGTCTCGCGGTTCTGCGCCAGCGCACGGGCCAGGGGATAGCAGACGTAGGCGTTCTCCGGCCGGATCTGCCGCGCGACCTGCAGCGCCGCCGCCGCCTTCTGCCACTGCTGCGACTGCATGAGCCCGCCGGCGCGGTCGCTCGCGGCCACCAGCGCGGTCGTCAGCATCCGCGTGGCGGTGTGCGCCGCGTCGCGGTCGGCCACGCTGTCCTGCTCCTGCCGCCGCAGCTCCGCCAGCCGCAGCGTGGCCGCCGCGCGGGGGACGCTCGTGGCCGGGTCGCCGTCCAGCGTGTTGAGGAAAGCGTCGATCGAGGCGCGGTACTGCGCGTACTGCTGCGCCAGTGCGCGCCGCCGCGCCCGCTCGCGCGCCACCGCCGGGTCGCGCCCCAGCGCCACGATGCGCGCCTCCGCCGCGGAGACGTCGTGCAGGCCGTTCATGTCCGCGCGCAGCAAGGTGTACTCGCGCAGCGCGTCGGCCTGGCGGCCGGCCTGCTCCAGCGCCTGCGCGCGCGCCATTCCCGCGCGGAAGAGCGAGTCGGCGAAGGCGCTGTCGCGCGGGGCCGCGCCGGTGTGCATCGCCTGCAGCTGCAGCCAGTCCAGCGCCTGCGCCACGACCTCCTCGGGCGGCCACTGGTGCGGCCCCTCGAAACGCGCGAGGCGATGCGGGAAGGTGGTGGCGTCGAGCATCGAGTCCACCGCCGCCACCTCGTCGAGGTTGAAGTCCGTCGACCCCACGGTGGCGAAGAAGGCGAACGGGTGCACGCTGCGCAGCGCCGCCATCCACAGCACCGGCTGCTGCGGGAACCCCGCGCCCGCGCCGATCACCCCCGCCACGTTGGGGTCGAGCGCGCGCGCGGCCAGCCACGAGTAGCGCGCCATCCCCGAGAACCCGGCCAGGTAGAGGCGACGCGGGTCCATCGCCAGGTGCTGCTGCGCGTCGGCCAGCATGGCGTCGACGGAGACGTCGTTGCGCGCCATGGCCGCGGCGTCGCCGTTGCCCACCTCGTAGCCGCTCATCAGGATCCAGCCGCGGCGCTCGGCGGCGGCCCTGAAGCGCTCCATCGGCACCAGCGCGCGCCCGGCCGGGTCGATCAGCAGCAGCAGCGGCCACTTCCTCTCCGGCGTCCACGCCGACGGGAGATACAGCGCGTAGGTGCGCGAGGTGTCGGACGCGGAGCGCACGCGCTCGACCACCTGGCCGCGCGGCAGGGCGTCGATGAGCGCCTGCTGCGCCGCCGCCGGATGGGCGGCGAGGGCCGGCAGCAGGGCGAGTGCGGCGGCGGTTGCGGTCTTCATGGCAGAGGCTCGCGCGCGGAGCGGGAGGTCATGTGAATGATGATGCGGCGCCGCCCGATCGCCAAGACCGCCGTGGCGAACCGCGCGCCGCGGCGTGCGAGCCGCTCGCCCCGCGCGGCGAAACGCGCGGGTGGGGGCGGAGTTCTGACGCCCTCCCCGGCTCGCCCTCCCCGGCTCGCCCTCCCCGGCTCGCCTGGGCTCGCCACCCCTCCCGTACCGGGAGGGGTAGAGGTGAGGATGCCTGCGCGGGTGGCCGGGCATCCGTGCCGCCCCTGGCTGGCCCCCTCCCCCGGCCCCTCCCCCGCTTTGCAGGGGCGGGGAGAACTCAGCGCAAATGCGCCGGATCCGCGGCGGACCCGACGCACTCACGCACTCACGCACTTTCGCACTTTCGCACTTTCGCACTTTCGCACTCAGCACTTCATCGTACCGTCGCCCGGCGCAGGTTCGGTACCGCGGCCAGCGCGGCGGCGTCGCGGCGGTCGACCGCCACCACGGCGCCCGGCGCGGCGAAGCGGTATCTCCGCCCCGTGAACGGGCCCACGGCGGAGAGCGCCGATCCGCCCGTGTACTCGAACGCCACGCTCTCCGGCGCCGCGGCGACGATCCGCACCGCCTCGGGCGCGGCGCCGCCCTCACGCGTCGTCGCGCGGGGCGGGCTCGCCGCCGCCCGCCGGTTCCCTCCGCAGCAGCTCATCGGGTTCCTCCGGTTCGTCTTCGTGATAGAGCGCGGGGGCCGCCGCGCCGGTGGCGCGCTCCAGCAGGATGGCGCCGCCCGAGAGCGCCAGCCACAGCGGCACCCCCGCGCGCCACCCGTCCGCCAGCAGCGCCGCCACCGGCGCGGCCACCCACAGGCTCAGGCAGTAGAAGCAGTCCATCAGCCGGCCCAGCATGCCGTGGCCCGCCGCGCGCCGCAGCCGGGCGACGGCGTCCCACGGGCCGTCCTCCGCGGCCAGCAGGTGCGTGACCCGCCAGACGCAGAGGACGCCCACGGCCACCTCGGCCAGGGTCACCATCGCCGCCCTACGACTGCGCCTGGATCCCCAGCAGGTACTCGGTGGGCCCGTACGAGGCGCCCGTGCTGTACCCGTCGGTGATCCGCGTGCTGCAGCCGACCTTCACCGCGAAGGTGCAGAACGGCTGCCCCGGCAGCAGCCACCCGCCGCTGGCCGGCGCCACCTCCGACACCACGTACGCGTCGGCGTCGGCGCCCGTCTCGTCCGACGTGCCGTGGAAGAGCGAGCACATCAGGTCGTCGGCGTGCACGTAGGCGCCCGCGATCGGGCCGCTCACCGCGCTGATGGTCATGTCGCCCACGTTCCCCTTGCGCACCGAGAGCCCCCAGCTCGCCAGCTGGCCCTCCACGTCGTCGGCGCGGAAGCGCACGCGCAGCGGCTGCGCGGGGTTGCTGTCGGGCACGGTGAACAGCGCGCAGTCGCCGCCGAGCTGCGGGTTCCCCACCGCGTCGTCCATCTCCACGCTGGGGATGTCGAGCCGCGGCCCGTGGTTGTCCACGTACAGCGTCACCGAGTCCTCGGCGCCCGGCACCTGGTTCCCCGACGCGTTGTATCCCTCGATCCAGAACTGCACCGAGCCGGCCACCGGCACGAACAGCCAGGTGGGGATCTGCGCCTTGCGGTCGCGGTGCGTCAGCACCCAGGTGTTGTCGGACTCGATGTTGAGATATGCCGGGGTGCTCACCAGCGCGCCGCCGTCCACGTGCAGCGGGGTGGGGAAGGGGCCCACCGGGTCGCCCATGTAGCCGGGGAGCCCCAGCTTGGCCACCTGCGGGTGGATGTAGCCCTGCTGGTAGAAGCTCCACGACGACGCGCCCAGCAGCCGCCAGCGGATGGTGTAGTGGGTGACCTGGGGATGGTCGATGAAGCAGGCGAACAGGTCCACCGTGCCCGCCCACGCCGCGCAGCGCGTCTGCGGCCCCATCAGGTTGCGCGCGGTGATGCGCCCCTCGTACGTCAGCGTGTTCGACGCGCCGATGCGCACGCCGAAGCCCTGCGGCTCTCCCGGAGGCGGCGGGCCCGCCTGCGGCGGACCGATGAAGATGTTGCCCAGCGCCTGGATGGCGCTGCCGCCCTGGCACGCGTGCGTGGGCCGGTAGCCGGGAACGCAGATGTCGATGCGCTTGAGGTTGGGCACGTTCCAGTACGGCGCGCTCTCCCAGCGCACCCCGCCCGGCGCCATGGGGTCCAGCACCTGCGCGATCACGTCGGGCGCGCTCTCCACCACCTCGTCGGCGCCCACCGGCGTGTCCACGTCGGCCTCGGCGAAGCGCTGGGCCAGCGAGCGGGCGAAGCGGAACACGTAGTTGCCGTTCCGGTCGGTGGCGCACACACCCAGGTCCTCGCGCGCGCCGTCGCCGGTGTACGCCCCGCCCGCCAGCTCGGCGCCGGTGCGGTCGTACTCCTGGAAGCGCAGCACCACCCCCGCCAGCGGGCCGCTCTGGCAGAGCGGGCGCAGCTTGTCCGTCAGCCTGGCGATGGAGACCTTGTCCAGCCCCACCGTCCGCGCGGTGGAAAGCGAGCTGGCGATGGAGCTGGTCTGCAGCATCCGCGTGGACATCACCTCTCGCTGCGCGTCCTCGCCCTGCGACGCGGCGAGCTTGGTGGCGATCAGCTGGCGCTGCGGGAGCGCGCCGCCCGGCTCGTCCGACAGCACCAGCGGCACGAACGGCTCCGGCGGGTCGGGGATGGGGCCGCGCGGCGGGATCCGCTCGATCAGCCGCTCGGGGTACACGCGCTCGATGATGTCGCGGAGGTAGCGGTACTTGAGCGCCTCGGACAGGGCCACGGCGTGGTCGATCACCAGTGGCCAGCGCCGCCGGCACGGGTTGAAGATGCAGCGCGGCTCGTAGTGGCTCACGTGCCCGTAGACGACGAAGTCGCTCTCCGTCCGCGGCGTGCTGCAGGTGAGCACCAGGTCGTCGAAGTCCTGGTCGCTCCCGGCGTCGTTGGACTGGATGTCGAACTGCACCTGCCCCAGGTTCACGGTGGGAAACTTGATCTGCTCGTCCGAGTTCACCCACCCGTCGCCGGGGTTGTTCTGCACCTGCACGCTCCACGCGGCGCCGGAGACGTAGACCGCCGGCGCGCCGGGGTTCCCCGGGTGCGCGCCGTTGCCCACGGCCGCGCCCGTCACCACGAAGCGCTGCGGGAAGTCGGCGTTCTTCGCCTTGACCGAGATGCTCCACGCGCCCTGCATGTTGATGGCCATGATGAACCTCCTGAGGGGATGTGCGGCGGGTCCCGCGCGAGCGGCGCCATGGCTCGATGACCGTGTCGCGCGGAAGTCCTGCGAAGGCCTCGCCCGGTGGGAGGGATGGGCGAGGGTGCCCGGGAAATGTCCGGGCGGTCCCGTGGAGGTGGCATCACCCATACCCGGCCCGCCCCGGCGAGGAGCGTTTCAACCGCAAGTCGTTGGGGTGATGGAGATTAGGAGCGGTGAGAGCGGATGCGTGGGAGGCGGGATGCAGAAGGTATGCAGGGACTTTCATGTCTCAGGTGTGACCACATCTCCACAACTGCTACATACGGACGGTGGGAGATGAAACGAATGGACTCGTGCCAATTTTCGATATTGACTGTGCATTCCCGGGATGATGTCATTCCGAGGGCGGCCAGACCGACCTTGCGTTCCGCTCCATCGGCCGCAGCCCGAGGAATCTATCGCCGGCGTCCGAGCGACAGGCCGCTTATCGCTCGTAGGCGGAGTACAGATTCCTCACGGAGCCGCCCACCATCGGTGCGGTAGAAAGGATGGTGCAGCGGCTCCGCTCGGAATGACATTCTCTCCGAATGCACATCCATATCAATCGCCCCCAACGGTGTGAGATGCGAAGAGCGCCGGCCCCAGAATCGGGACCGGCGCTCTCTTTCATCATTCTGATCTCGAGATGGAGATCAGTGATCCTGGTACGGGCGGCCGGACTGGATCAGGCGCTGGCGGGCGGTGTTGCCCGGCACCGCGATGTGCGTGGCCGGATCGTACTCCTTGCCCACCGCCGGGCTCCCCTGCGGCACCCAGATCTGCACCACCGTGTTGGTGTAGCTGTACGGCAGGTAGCGCACGTAGTAGCCGTCGGGGTGCAGGCTCCAGCGGCCCGAGGGAACCGCGCGGCTCCCCTCGCCCAGCGGCGCCATCCCGGCCAGCACCGCCACCCGCTCCAGCTGCTCGTACGAGGTGCCGGGGTTGGTCAGCATCTGGCGCAGCTGCGCTTCGGCCTGGAACACCTGCTTCACCAGCGGCGGCAGGCTGTTCGTCGCCGCGTCGAGCGCGGGGCCGGGAACCAGGTCCAGCGCGGTGCGGTTCAGCGCGGCCAGCTGGCGCGGGGCCAGCAGCTGCGCGGCGGTGGCCTTCAGGCGCGAATCCAGGTCCTCGAACTTGGTGCGGGCGATGATGGCCCACAGCAGCACCTGGATGTCGTGCTGCGGGATCTGCGGCTTGTTCACCGAGCCGCGCACGATGGTCATCACCGCGTCTTCGGCCGGGCCCTTGGGCGGCGCGTAGATGTAGCCGTCGCCGCCGCCGGGGCCGTGCGTGCCGGCCTTCAGGCAGTAGCTCTGGTCGTGGAACTCGTAGTAGCCCGGCTGCAGCACGAACCCGCCGTTGGGGGTGCGCTGCAGCGTCATCAGCGAGCGCTTGGCCTCGCGCGGGGTGAAGTTGTCGAGCGAATCCACCGCCCAGCGCGCGTCGGTCAGGCTGGTGGTGATGGGCGGGTCGCCCCGCAGCACGGCGTCGACGTTCATGCGGCCGGCCACGCGGCCCACGGCGCGGCCGATGCCGCCGATCTGCGCGTCGGCGGGGGTGACGAGCGCGGCCAGCAGGGCGCCCGCGCCGAGCACGGCGAAGCTCCGTCGGGTCATCAGGTTGGACATCTCGGGGTTCCTCACGGTGGAGGGGACAGCGGCGGGACCATCGGCAAACCACCGACGGAGTAACAAGTTATCCGGGTTCCGGCGGGCGCGCCAGTCCTCTCGCCCCATCCGTTTACCCGGATTCGTGTTCCTGCCGCACCTGGCGCGGCCAGTCGCCGTGGGCGATCCACGACCGCCCGGCCACGCTCGCGGCGTACAGATACGCGTCCGCCGCCACGCGAGTTTCGTCCGCCATGATCACTTCTACCGACAGGCGCTCGAAATCCGCGCCCTCGTACTCGTCGAGCGCCGCGAGTACGTCGCCGGCCGTCGCCGGCTCGAGCTCGAACACGTCGCCGAGCACCGCGTCGGCCGGATCGTCGCTCATCACGGCGCCGGCGTACCAGGAGATGCCGTAGAGCCGCGCCCGGATCGTCCCCCGGCCCAGGTAGCGCGCGTGGCCGTGGAGGAAGCTGGCCATCGCGCTCTCCTCGCCCTTGCGCAGGCTGCCGTACACGAACAGGCGGGGCGGGAGATCTCCCCGATCTCCCGCCCCGCCCGGGGTCTCGCCATCGCTCGACACCGTGCCGCGCCTCAGTGGAGCGCGCCGCGCTTGTACACCAGCATCGGGCCGATCAGCCCCGCCTCGCCGCCGGTGGGCTGCCCGGTGCGCGAGTGGTAGAGCCAGAGCACCGAGCCGTGGTCGTCGGGCCCGGGGCCGGCCTGCCGCGGCACCGCCCAGCTGTACACGCGCGTCGCGCCCGGCGCCACCGGCTCGAGATCGCTGTCGGCGCCCAGCCCGGCCGCCCCGGCGGTGGCGGCGGAGAGCGCGTCCTGCTCGTCGCCGCTGGCGTGGTGGAGCACGGCGTCGGGGTGCACGTTGGCGGGGAAGGCCAGGCGGTTGCGGAAGACCACGCGCACGGTGTCGCCCACGTCGGCGCGGATCAGCGGGCCCAGGAAGGCCAGGTGCTTCCACTCCGCCGGCCGCGGCTTCACCTGGGTGAAGGTGCCGTCGGTGTACTCCTGGTACACGGCGGTGCGGTACGCCTGCGCGTCGCCCTGGCCCGCCGGGCCGTACGTCACCTCGTCGGCGGCGATGTAGTAGGTGCGGGTCTGGCCCTCCACGGGCCGCGAGAAGCTGTACACGGCGATGCCGCCGCCGACCACGAGCACCGGCACTGCGAGCGAGAGCGCGACGGGGACGCGCATGGGAGTCCTCCTGGGCACTGCTTGGCGGGATTTTCTCGGGCGCGGAACACGCGGCTCCGAGGCGGGGATCGGGAATCTAACCCGTTGCGGCGAAAAGCGGCAGGTGTTTGCGCATCCCGTCGCGGTGAACGAAAAGGACCGCGCAGCGGGCGCGGTCCTCTGGCGTGACGCGACGGCGATCCGGCGGGCTATTCGTCCATCTCGTGCCGCCGCCAGCCCTCGACGTAGCGGAGGACGGTGTGGTTCTCGATGGAGCTGAACCAGCGGTCGTGGATCTCGCGGCCTTCCACCGTCTTCAGCAGCCACTCGCGGAACTTGCGCGGGCCCTCCAGGTCGCTCCAGTAGGCCTCGTTCACGTACTCGGGGCGGTCGCGGACCTCGTGCGGCATCAGGTAGCTGCCGGTGAAGCCCTCCAGCAGCTTCCACGTCCGCCGCTCGTCGCAGCCGAACTGCCGCGCCGCCACGTCGAGCTTGGCGTCGAGCCACTCGATGAAGCTCCGCTCGTCGACGCCGCGCTTGACGTCGAACAGGTGCACCACTCGGATCATCCGTTCCTCCTCCCGAACACCAGTTGTACGAGCTTCTTCACCGGGTCGTAGTGCCGGTCCACCACCCGCTCCTTGAGGGGGATGATGGCGTTGTCGGTGATGCGGATCCCCTCGGGGCAGACGTCGCTGCAGCACTTGGTGATGTTGCAGTAGCCGATCCCGCCCTCGTCCTTGAGATAGCGCGTGCGCTCCGCCGTGTCGAGCGGGTGCATCTCGTACACGGCCGCGCGGGTCAGGAAGGCCGGCCCCATGAAGCGGTCGTGCTTGCCGTGGCTGCGCAGGACGTGGCACACGTCCTGGCAGAGGAAGCACTCGATGCACTTGCGGAACTCCTGCGGCCGGTCGACCTCGTGCTGGTACATCCGCCAGGTCCCGTCGTCCGCGTCGGGCTTCCTCGGCTGGAACGGGGGGATGGTCTTGTGCACCTCATAGTTCCACGAAACGTCGGTCACCAGGTCGCGGATCACCGGAAAGGCCTTCATCGGCGTGACGGTGACGGGCGCGTCGTCGGGGAGCTGGTTCAGGCGCGTCATGCACATCAGCCGCGGCTTGCCGTTGATCTCCGCGCTGCACGAGCCGCACTTCCCCGCCTTGCAGTTCCAGCGCACCGCGAGATCCGGCGCCGACTCGGCCTGGATGCGGTGCACGGCGTCGAGCACCACCATCCCCTCGCTGACCTCCGTCTCGTAGTCGCGGAAGTCGCCGCCCGACGCGTCGCCGCGCCAGATGCGGAAGGTGCGCGTGCTCTTCGCCGCCTTCGCGTCCTGCGCCGCCTGCACGGCCGCGAACGCGTCACCCGATGCGGGCGCCGCCGGACGTGTCGTGGTCTCGGTGCTGCTCATCCCGCCTCCCGTTGGAGGTCCAGAACTGCCTTCGGGCTCTCACAGAGGACACGGAGGTCACGGAGGAAAACAGATCAGTCCATCAGTTCTCTGTGTCCTCTGCGCCCTCTGTGAGAGACTCTATCTGTTTTCACCCCATCTCCTCGATCACCGCCTGCAGCTCGTCGGGGAGCTCGCGGACGGGGACGCGCTCCAGCTCCATCGACCCGTCCGCGGCGCGGCGCGTGGCGATGTTGTACTTCCCCGCGGCCGGGTCCTTGTCGGGAAAGTCCTCGCGGAAGTGGCCGCCGCGGCTTTCCTTGCGGTCCAGCGCCGAGCGGATCACCGCCTCGCTCACCGTCAGCAGGTTGCGCAGGTCCAGCGCGGTGTGCCACCCCGGGTTGTACTCGCGGTTGCCGGCGACGCCGACCGTCTCCGCGCGCTCGCGCAGCTCCTCGACCCTGCCCAGAGCGGCGCGCAGGTCGCCCTCGTTGCGGACGATGCCGGCCAGGTCCTGCATGGTCTCCTGCAGCGCGTGCTGCACCTGGTACGCCCCCTCGCCGCTCCCGGGGCGGTCGAACGGCGCCAGCGCGCGCCGCGCCGCCTCGTCCACCTGCCCCGCGTCGACCGCCGTCGCCCCGCTGGACGCGGCGAAGGCGGCGGCGTGCTCGCCCGCCCGCTGGCCGAAGACGAGGAGGTCGGAGAGCGAGTTACCACCCAGGCGGTTGGCGCCGTGCAGTCCCGCCGCGCACTCGCCGCAGGCGAACAGCCCGGGGACGGTGGACATCTGCGTGTCGCCGTCCACCCGGATGCCGCCCATGATGTAGTGCGTGGTGGGCCCGATCTCCATCGGCTCCCGGGTGATGTCGATGTCGGCCAGCTGCTTGAACTGGTGATACATCGACGGGAGCTTCTTCTTGATACGGTCCTCGGCGTCGGACACCCTGGCCTTGATCCAGGAGATGTCGAGGAAGACGCCGCCGTGCGGGCTCCCGCGCCCCTCGCGCACCTCGCGCACGATGCAGCGGGCCACGTGGTCGCGCGTCAGCAGCTCGGGCGGGCGCCGGGCGCTCTTGTCGCCCTGCGTGTAGCGCCACCCCTCTTCCTCGCTGTCGGCCGTCTGCGCGCGGTAGTTCTCGGGGATGTCGTCGAACATGAAGCGCCGCCCCTCGCGGTTCTTCAGCACCCCGCCCTCGCCGCGCACCCCCTCGGTCACCAGGATGCCGCGCACGCTGGGCGGCCACACCATCCCCGTGGGGTGGAACTGCACGAACTCCATGTCGATGAGATCGGCCCCGGCGTGGTACGCCAGCGCGTGCCCGTCGCCCGTGTACTCCCACGAGTTGCTGGTGATCTTGTACGCGCGGCCGATCCCCCCCGTCGCGAGGACCACCGCCTTCGCGCGGAAGACGCGGAAGCGCCCGCGCTCGCGGTCGTACGCGAAGGCGCCCGCCACCCGCCCGCCGTCCATCAGCAGCGTGGTGACGTTGGTCTCCATGTACACGGCGATCCCCTGGTGCACCCCGCGGTCCTGCAGCACGCGGATCATCTCCAGCCCCGTTCGATCCCCCACGTGGGCCAGGCGGGGATAGCGGTGCCCGCCGAAGTTGCGCTGCAGGATGCGCCCGTCGTCCGTCCGGTCGAAGAGCGCGCCCCACGCCTCCAGCTCGCGCACGCGTTCGGGCGCCTCCTTCGCGTGCAGCTCGGCCATCCGCCAGTTGTTGACGTACTGCCCGCCGCGCATGGTGTCGGCGAAGTGCACGCGCCAGCTGTCGCGGTCGTCGACGTTCGCCAGCGCCGCGGCCACGCCGCCCTCGGCCATCACCGTGTGCGCCTTGCCGAGGAGAGACTTGCAGACCAGCCCGACGTCGGCGCCGCGCGCGCTGGCCTCGATGGCCGCGCGCAGCCCCGCCCCGCCCGCGCCGATCACCAGCACGTCGTGCTCGTGTTCCAGGTGGCTCGACATGTCAGAAGATGATGTGCGGGTCGGTGATCACGCCCCTGGAGCACAGGCGCACGTACGCGTCGGCGAAGCAGACGAACACCAGCGAGGCCCAGGCCCAATTGCCGTGGAAGGCGTTGAACCAGCTCGACCGCTTCCACGCGGCGTGGCGCGCCTGGCCGAAGCGCGAGCAGCTGGCGCAGTCCATCCCCCCTCCCACGAGATGGCGGAAGGAGTGGCATCCCAACAGGTAGCCGCTCAGCAGCGCGGCGTTGACGACCAGGATGATGGAGCCGAGCCCGATCCCGAACCGCCCCCCGAAGTCGAACGCCTTGGCCGTGTCGTACCACAGGAAGGCGAGGACCAGGATGGCGAGGTAGAGGAAGTAGCGGTGGAAGTTCTGCAGGACGAGCGGAAAGAAGGTCTCGCCGCGGTACCCCTTCCCCCACGGCTCGCCCACGGCGCAGGCGGGCGGGTCGAAGAAGAGCGAGCGGTAGTAGGCCTTGCGGTAGTAGTAGCAGGTGGTGCGGAAGCCGAACACCACGATCATCACCAGGATGGCCGGGGAAAGGCCGAAGGTGGGGATCGAGGCGATGCGGAACTCGTCGGGGCAGTTCGCCCCCAGGCAGGGCGAGTAGAAGGGGGAGAGGTACGGGCCCCAGTAGTTGTGCACGCCGAAGACGATGGCCCAGGTGGCGTACAGCCCGGCGCCCAGCAGGACGAATGCGGTCAGCAACGGCGACGTCCACCACGCGTCGCGCCGCAGCGTGCGGCCGAAGCCTTCGGGCGCGGGTGCCTGGACCACGGGAAGGGACGACGCCATCGCTGCCGGTCTCCGGTGTTCGCGGGACGGGATGGCGGCCGCCGGGGCTCGTGCCGGGCGCGGCCGCGCGCGTGCGTACGGCTGATCAGCGCGCGCGAGCGGCGGGGAAGGGAACCGCACCTTCGCCGGTGCAGGTGCTCGCGCGTCCTCCTGGGGTGAAGCGACAGGAAAGGATGATTCCCGGCCGTCCGCACGGCAAGGGCCTCGTGCCCGTCTTCGAGGGGAGAAGCATAGGGACGGGTCCGAAAAGGTTGTTTTTCGGACGATGGCGATGCAACATGGCGGGGCCGCCTTCTGTTTCCCCCCTCCCCTTGAATCCCGAGACGACCGAACAATGCGATTCGCCGTTCTCCTCCTTCCCCTCGTCATGGCGCTGTCCGCACCCGCTGGCGCCCGGGCCCAGGGCGCGCCGACGGACCGCGAGTACGCCGTCTGGTCCGACCTGCTCGAGGCGTACATCGGTGGCATGGCCGTGGACCGCATCGTGGTGGCGGACACCACCGTGCAGGGCGATCCCCGGCGCGGCGAGGGGCCGTTCGAGCAGCGGGCGCGGCCACGGCGCCGCGTGGACCCGCTCCCGGCGGAGTTGCTGCAATCGTTCGCCGAGGCCAACGCCACGCGGTGGCCGCTGGAGCCCGGCCGCCTGAAGACGTTCACCCCGCTCCAGCGGGTGAGCGAGGCCGGGCCGCGGAACCTGCCGGCGGACGACGACCGCCGCGCGTGGGCGAACCTGCGCAACGCGGGATATCCCGGCTCGGCCGGCATCGCGTCGCTGTCGCGGGTGGGCTTCAGCGCCGACGGCCGCACGGCCCTGGTGTACCTGGAGCTGTATGCCGGCCCCCGGTACGGGATGGAGATCTACTTCCTGATGAGGCAGCTCGACAACGGCCGGTGGCTGATGAACGGCCTCTACATCACACGCAACCAGTCGTAACGGCCGGCCGCACGGCCCTCCACGCGGGGCGGGGGATCACCGCGCCGGGAGCGAAAACGCGAGAGGAGAGCCGGGTTCGGCTCTCCTCTCGCGCGTCACCGCCGGTGGCGTCGTCCGTCGATCGCGGCTGCCGCCGCGATCACCACGAGCGCCGCCGTGGTGATGGCCCTGCCAGCGTGTTCCCGCGACCCGGCTGGGGGGAGGTCGTGCGAACCGCGGAGGCGGTTCCTGTCGTCGCCGGAGGGGGGAGCGGTGCGGGTTCGTCGTGGGACCGCGTCCGGGAACACCAATCAATATGCATCAGCCGAAGCGATTTTTGAAGAGGGGTTCAATCGAGATTTCGAGGAATCGAATTTATTGGCCTGCAACGGTAGGGCGAGGGGTGCGAATCACATGAATGTTGACACCCCCGGAACCCACTGCTAGAATTCCAGCACGGTGCTGGAAATCCAGCAGCATCTCCGTCGCCCTACCCGAAGCAGTCCCACCTCGCACCCGCAGGAGACCCCGCATGGGTCCCGAGCTCACCGCCGGCCTGAGCCGCAGGGAACGCCAGATCATGGACGTTCTCTACGCGCTGGGGCAGGCCACCGTCGGCGAGGTCCTGGAGCGCATCCCCGATCCCCCCAGCTACTCCGCCGTGCGCGCGACGATGCGCGTGCTGGAGGAGAAGGGCGAGATCGTGCACCTCCAGGACGGCCCCCGCTACCTGTACAAGCCCGTGACGCCGCAGGAGAGCGCGCGCACGGCGGCGCTGCGCCACCTGGTGCGCACCTTCTTCGGCGGCAGCGCCGAGGCCGCCGCCGCCGCGCTCCTGCGGATGAACGAGACCCGCCTGCCCGAGAGCGACCTGGAGCGCCTTGCCGCCCGGGTCGAATCCGCCCGCGACGAGGGGAGATGACGATGCCCGCTGCGCTTGCGCACTTCGTAGAGGCGGTCGTCCGCCTCCTTCCCGAGCTCTTCCTGAAGGCCACGCTGGTCCTGGCCGCCGCCGGCGCCCTGGCGCTGTCGCTGCGCCGCGCCCCCGCGGCCGCGCGGCACCTGGTGTGGGCGGCCGCGGTCGCGGGCGTGCTGATGCTTCCCTTCACGCCGCTGCTCTTCCCGTTCCGCCTCGGCGTCCTCCCGTCGTTCCTCCGCTCCGCTCCCGCGCCGCGCACGTGGACGGTCGAGCCCGCCGTCGCCGCGCCGCCCGCGCCGGCCGCCGCCGCGGAGGCTGCGTCGGGCGAGGCGACGACCGTGGCGCCCGTCGTCGCGGACGTCGCTCCGCCGGCGCCGGCGGCGATCGCATCGCCCGCCCCGGCAGTGGTGGCGCAGCCGGGCGAGCCCGCGCCGGCGCCGGAGGCCGTGGCCGTCGCGCCGACCGTCGAGGCCATGGGGACGCCGGCCGCCCTGGCGCCCCCGGCCGAAGCGCCGCGCGCGTGGCGGCTGGCCGACGTGCCGTGGCAGCAGCTGCTGATCGGCGTCTGGCTGCTGGGCGCGGCCGTCCTCGCCGTCCGCCTGCTGGTCGGGATGGCGACGATCTGGTGGCTGGCGCGCACGGGCGAGACGGTGACGGACGAGGGATGGACGTCGCTGGCCGCGCGGCTGTCGCGCGAGGTGTGGCTGAAGGGCGGCGTGCGCCTGATCCGCAGCCGCTGGACGGAGATGCCGATGACGTGGGGCGTCTTCAACCCCGTCGTCCTCCTCCCCGCCGGCGCCGACGAGTGGCCGCTGGAGCGCCGCGAGGTGGTGCTGATGCACGAGCTGGCGCACGTGGTCCGGCGCGACGTGCTCACGCTGGCCATCGCCCAGCTCGCCGTGGCGCTGCACTGGTTCAACCCGCTGAGCTGGATCGCCCTGCGCGAACTGCGCGCCGAGGCGGAGAAGTGCGCCGACGACTGGGTCCTCCGCTACGGCACCCGCGCGTCGACCTACGCCGACCACCTGCTCGACATGGTGCGCGTGGTGGGCCGGGCGCGCGTTCCCGAGGCGCTGGCGCTCCCGATGGCGCAGCGGTCGACCTTCGAGGGCCGCCTGCTGGCCATCCTGGAGCCGGGCGTGGACCGCGGCATCCTGCGCCGCGGACAGGCCGCGCTCACCGTCCTCGGTCTCGCCGGTCTCGTCGTCCTCCTCGGCGCCATGCGTCCGGCCGAGGCCCGGACCGCCGAGGCGGGTGGGGAATGGACGCCCGCGCCGGAGCTCCTCGCCGGCCGCGCGCCCGCCGCCACGCCGCCCGTGGTCGACTACGCGAAGGAGATGGCGCCCGCCGGCGAGACGGAGACGGCCGCCGCGCCGTCCGCCGTCGCCGCCGGGACGCCGGCCGAGCTTTCGCCCGAGGCGGCCGCCGCGGTGTCCGCGCTGACTGCCGCAGCCGCGACGCCGCCGGCGGCCGCTTCGGGCTCGACGGCGCCCGCGCCGCAGGAAGGGCGCGGGACGGCGCTCGCGCGGCTCGTGGCCACGCTGCGCGATCCGGTGGCGCAGGTGCGCGTGAGCGCCGTGCAGGCGCTGGGAAGCATGTCGGGTCTCGATCCCCGTTCCGTGGCCGCGCTGATCGAGGCGCTGCGCACTGACCAGGACGAGACCGTGCGCACCACCGCCGCGTGGGCGCTGGGGCAGATCGAGAACCGCACGGCCACCCCCGCGCTGGTGTCCGCGATGACGGGCGACCGCTCGGTGAGTGTCCGCCGCACCGCCGCCTGGGCGCTGGGGCAGATGGAGGATCCCGCCGCGGTGGACGGCCTCGCCCGGGCCATGCGCGACGCTGACGCCGAGGTGCGGGTGACCGCCATCTGGGCGCTGGGGCAGATCGAGGACCGGCGCGCCGTCCCCGCGCTGACCGCGGCGCTGCGCGACGGCGACGCGTCGATCCGCCAGAAGTCGGCGTGGGCGCTGGGGCAGATCGAGGACCGGTCCGCCGTCCCCGGGCTCGCCGCGGCGCTGCGCGACAGCGATCGCGAGGTGCGCGCGACGGCGGTGTGGGCGCTCGGCCAGATCGAGTCACCCGAGGCCGTTCCCGCGCTCGGCGGCCTGCTGCGCGACGCCGACGCCAACGTGCGCAACCAGGCGGCTTGGGCGCTGGGGCAGATCGAGGCCGAGTCCGCCGTGCAGCCTCTCGCCGGCGTGGTGCAGAACGACGCCAGCGCCGAGGTGCGCAAGACCGCGGTGTGGGCGCTGGGGCAGATCGAGGCGCAGTCCTCCATCCCCGCGCTGTCGGCGGCGCTGCGCGACCGCGACGCCGGCGTGCGCGCGCAGGCGGCCTGGGCGATCGGCCAGGTGGAGCCCGCGCAGGCGCCCGCCGCGCTGGTGGCCGCGCTGCGGGACGACGACCGCAACGTGCGCCGCCAGGCCGCGTGGGCGCTGTCGCAGGTCAGGGGCGACCCGTCCATCGTCGCCCCGCTCCGCGCGGCGCTGCGCGACTCCGACCCGGAGGTGAAGCACCTCGCCCTGCGCGCGCTCGCCCGCACCGGCGACGAGTCGGCGGCCCAGGCCGTCGCGGAGATGCTGCGCGATCCCGATCCGCAGGTCCGCGCCATGGCGGCGGCCATCATGGGCGGCCACGGCGGGTTCGCCGATCCGCGCCCCGAGCCACGGCCCCGGCCGCGCCCGGAGCCGCGTCCCCGCCCCATGAACTGACGGCGGAGGAAGCGATGACCAGAATCGAACGCTTCGCGCGGCGCCACCCTGCGGGGACCGCCGCGATGGCCGGGCTCGCCCTGCTGGCGCTTCCCGCCACCCTCCTCTCGCGCACCTCGCGCCATGCGGAGGGAGATGGAGACGGGCCGCGGCTGGCGGTGGAGATCACCCGTGCGCAGCAGGAGGGCGGCGCCCGGTCGCTGCTGGCCGCGGTGCGCGGCGCCAACCCCACGCTCTGCGAGCTGGCGACGGCCGCGGTGGGCAACGGCTGGCCATGGGGATCGGGGGATGCCGACGACGCCCCCGCCCTGGGCCAGCGCACCGACGAGACGCGGCGCGCGCTCGACTGGCTCGCCGCGCACGTCGGCTCGCCCGCGGAGGTGGCGGTGCTGCGCGACGGGCTGGCGGACCCGGACGCCTGCGTGCGCCGCGTCTCCGCGCGGCTGCTGGGCCGCGGGCGGACGCAGGCCGGCGTCGACGCGCTGCTCGAGGCGCTGCGCTCGAACGAGCCGGCGCGGCGCGACGCCGCCATCCTCGGCATCGGCTACACCGACGATCCGCGCGCCGTGGCACCGCTCACGTCGCTGCTGGGGGATCGCGATCCGGAGGTTCGCGGCGGCGCCGCGTGGGCGCTGGGTCACGTCGGCAGCCGGGACGCCACCCCCGCGCTCACCCGCCTGGTCGGCGACGGCGAGCCGCGGGTGCGCCGCTCCGCCGCCCGCGCGCTGGGCCGGCTGGAGGACGCGAACGCCATCCCCGCGCTCGCCCAGCTCCTCTCGCGCGACCCCGACCCCACCGTCCGCCGCGCCGCCGCCTGGGCGCTCGGCAAGATCGAATAAACAAGGGTCTCATATCACGCAGAGCAGCAGAGGCAGCAGAGAACTCACCTCTGCTGCCTCTGCTGCTCTGCGTGAGGCTATTCTAAAGCAGGGCGCGCAGTCAGCTCGTCGCCTCGCGCGGGAGGAACTTGATGATGTAGAACATCGCCCCCTGCGGGTCGCGGATCAGCGCGAAGCGGCCCACGGTGGGGATGTCGTCGGGGCCGACGATCACCGTCGCGCCGAGCGAGCGGGCCTTCTCGGCGGCCGCGTCGGCGTCGTCGACCACGAAGTAGGGCATCCAGCTGGGCGGCATCCCCTCCATCTCCGCCGTGACGCCGTACATCCCGCCCACCATCCCCGTGGACCCGTTGAACACGGTGTAGTCCATTCCCCCCACGTTCTGCGTGTCGCCCTGCCAGCCGAACAGGCCCGAGTAGAACTCCTTCGCCCGACCCGTGTCGGTGGTGGCCAGCTCGTTCCATCCCAGCGAGTTGGTCTCGCCCTTGACGCCCACGCCGGCGTGCTGCTTCGCCTGCCAGATGGAGAACACGGCGCCGGTGGGGTCCTGCACGACGGCCATCCGCCCGAGCTCCATCACGTCGAACGGCTCCACCATCAGCGTGGCGCCCAGCTCCCTGGCCCGCGCGGCCGTCTCGTCCGCGTTCTCCACGGCGATGTACGACATCCAGTTAGTGGGGATGCCGCCGTCGCGCTGGTCCTGCATCATCGCGTACGACGCGCCCACGTCCTCCCCGCCGAGCCGGTAGATCGTGTAGACGTCGTTGTCGCCCGGGCCGATCTTGTTGTCGCTGGCCGTCCAGCCGAAAAGCTCGGTGTAGAACCGCTTCGCGGCGGCCGCGTCGTCCGCCGAAAGCTCGATCCAGGAGAACGTTCCGGGCGCGTGCGTGGTGAGCGTTGGCATCTCGTCCTCGGGATGGAGGTGAACAGGAGATACAGGGAGATACCAACCTAAACGCAGCCGCCCGGACCGTCCAGATGAAACATCCGGCGCTCTTCAACTTGTTACAAGTAGACGCTCGTCAGATTAGAAGAAAAGAAGGTCTCACGCAGAGGAGCAGAGGCAGCAGAGGTGAGTTCTCCGCTGCCTCTGCTTCTCTGCGTGAGACAAATCTCTTTTGTGACCGGCGGATCAGGAATCGTAGAGAGAACGCAGCACCTCGAGCAGGCGCGCAGTGTCGCGGTAGGTGTCCAGCCCCAGCCTGAGCGCGTACGCCGGCCGCTCGCACGCCGCGCGCAGGAAGCCGAGCACCTCCGCCGCGACGGCGCGGTCCGCCAGCAGCCAGGGCGACTGCCGCATCAGCCCGCCCAGCGCCTCGGACCCGGTGATCGGCGACAGCCGGGTCGGGAGATGGGCATCCACGCGCGGGAAGAGGAACCCGGCGAGCGGGGCCGTGCGCTGCCAGCGTCCTGGCCAGCGCTGGTGCGGGTCGACCTCGCCGCGGCGGTGCAGGGGAGACCCGTCCTCCCACCCCTCGTCCAGGTGGAATCGCCGCGGCCACCCTTCGGCGCAGATCCGCCCGTCCCCGTCGCGGAACAGCACCACGTTGTCGTCGGAGACGAAGCGCCACCCCGACTCGATCAGGTTCACCGACGTGGTCGACTTCCCCGCGTGCGAGTCGCCCGGCAGCAGCCATGCGCCGCCGCCGGGGGCCACCACCGCGGCCGAGTGCACCAGCGCCCGGTGCATCCGCCCGAGCAGGAGCGCGCTGGCCAGGGTGCACATCCCGTAGACGTCCCACGCCACCGCCTCGCGCGTCTCCTCGCCGAACGCCACGGGGACGAGCGTGGCCACGCCCTGCGCCAGGTCCGCCTCGCCCGCGGAGCCGCTGGCGCAGCGGAAGACGGCGCGCGCGGCGGACGCATCCACCCACGCGTCCGTGCCGCCCAGCCGCAGCACCGGCGCGCCGGGGAGGGTGGAGACGCGCGACGGATCGCCGGACGCCAGGCGGATCACCGCGCCGTCCCCCTGTCCCCCGTCCCCTGTCCCCTGTCCCCTGTCGTAGGGAAGGAGCGGCAGCCAGCGCCGGAGGAGCGGAAGCAGCGACGGCTCGGACTCCAGGCGGAGCGAGCCGTCGGCGAGCAGGGGGAGCACGGCCGGCGGGGCGCCGGCCGCGGCGTCCGTGGCGCTCAAGCGCGCAGCACCAGCGGCTCGTGGCCGCCGCCGCTGTCCTGCGCCTCGCGGTCGGCGCGCACCACCCAGGCGTGCGCCTCGATGTCGCCCTCGCCGCTCTTCACCCCGATCTTGAGCACCGCGGGAACGCCGTAGCGCCGCAGCACCAGGCACTCGGCCACGCTGCGGTACAGGCAGGTGTTCCGCCAGGGCGACGCGGGAAGGTGCGCGAGCACCCGGAGCAGCCGCAGGGCCGACCCGGTGGCGCCGCGGGGGACGCGCGTTTCCGCGCGAGAATGCGCGGGGGGCCGCAGCAGCTCGGTCAGCCGCGGCCCCTCGATCCATCGCGGCGCGGCCAGCGCGGCCCGCGCGCCCGCCAGCACCGCCCCTGCCGTGCGGATCACGCCGCCGCCACGATCAGCTTGCGCTGCCGGAGCTCGCCCAGCAGCCGGTCCAGCTCCGTGCCGGCCTCGTCGGGCTCCACCTCGAAGTTCGCGCACAGCTCGTCCACCAGCCCCTGCCGGTCCAGCCCCCGCTCCAGCCCCTTCCACACGCACGCCGCGGTGGCGTTCAGCCGGAAGTAGTCCTTGGTGTCCATGTTCAGCAGCACCGCCTCGCCCTCCAGGTGCGCCGCCAGCACGTCGGCGGGCACCGAGTACGTCGTCTCGCTCATCGTCTCTGCGTGAATGGTCACGGCGCGGTGGTCGCGGGGTGCCCCACGGCGCCGGTGCCGGTGTCGATCAGGTTCGTGGTGCCGGGCTGCTGCGGGTCCAGCCAGCGCAAGCGCGTCGTCCCGCTCACCGTCTCCACGTACACCAGCCGCCCGTCCGGCGTCCACGCCGGCTGCGACTTGGAGCCCGTGCCCGAGGTCAGCTGCGTCACCTGGCCGCCGGAGATGCGCAGGAGGAAGATCTCCACCGAGCCGGTGCGGTTCGACACGAAGGCCAGCGTCTGCCCGTCGGGGCTCCACGCCGGCTCCACCTCGGCGGTGTTGCCGCCCGCCAGCAGCGACGGCAGCGCACTCCCCTGCAGCTCGAAGATGTCGGCCGTGCCGTTGTTGGTCGACACGAACGCCAGCATGCTCGACGACGCCCAACTGGGCCAGGTCTCGATGGAGCCGTCGTAGCCGAAGGTGGGCGCCGGGCGCTGCGGGTTGGCCGCGTTGGCGCCGGCCACGTACAGCTTGGTGACGTCGCTCTCCAGGAACGCATAGGCCAGCTTCGTCCCGTCGGGCGAGAGCGCGGGGGTCGTCTCGTCGCGCAGGGTCGTCGTCAGCCGCGTGTTGGCCCCGCCGGAAAGTGGCACCGACCACAGGTCGCCGTTGCCGCTGCGGTAGCTCACGAACACCACCGTCCCCTTGGCCACCGTGGGGTCCTGGTCCTCGCCCACGTCGGTGGTGAGCTGCGCCAGGTTCTGCCCGTCGAGGTCAATCTTCCAGATGTCGCGGTTGCCGTTCACCGCGCGGTCGAACACCACGATGGGCGGCGCGGCCACCGTCAGCTCCGCCGTGCCCACCTTCCTCGAGCCGGTGGCGGTGATGGAGACGGAGCCCGCGCGCAGGAGCTTCACCGTGGTGTTGTCCACCACCTGCGCCGCGTCGGCCGGGCGCACGCTCAGCGAGTACTCGCCCGGCGCCAGCGGCTGGCCGGAGGAGGTGACACTCAGGGTGATGGTGGAGCCGCGCTCGAGCCGGCCGGTGGTGCTCACGGTCAGCGGCGTGCCGATGCCGGTGGTTCCGCCGCCGTCGCAGGCGGACAGCGGCATTCCCACGGCGGCGAGGGAGAGCGCCGCGGCCAGCGATCGGGGTCGGAAGGCTGGAATGGACACGGCAGGATCGGGGGAGAAGGGGGGTACCGGAAACCGCGCGGAGATGGGTCCGCGCAAGCCTGAAAGTTGGGGAATCGGACCGGGTTGCACCAGTCCCTCGTAGCAGAACGCGCGACATGCCTTCCGCGGGACGGTTCTGGTTGATGCACCCACGCCGGCTAACACGTTGACGTCATCCCGAGGCCCAGACTGTGTAAAAACCTCCTGGAGCGGTTTCTCCCGGGCGACATGGAGGCCGGCTCTTCGCACCTGCCTGGGCGGTTGTGGGGACTACCTGCAGTGCCCCCTATAGCTTCGGGGATGCCTCCTTGTTCGCCCGGGGCCGTGCAGCCCGAAAACGGCCCCCCAAAGCCGCTCACG
>DASUYB010000006.1 GCA_036377595.1 Longimicrobium sp.
AGGCGCCGCGCCGAACCCTCGTCCGCACCACGCTCCGGCGCCGACGAAGGATCTTGCCGAGGCCGCGAAGATGCCGGCGCGTCGCACTGATCTCGACGCAGGTCGAGTAGATCCTTCGGGCGCCGCAAGCATCGGTGGCGACGAGAGTTATACCAGCTGCCGGAATTTGATTGTGCATTCCGATAGGTTGTCATTCCGAGCGGCGCCGCTGCTCTGAGCCTTCAATCGCGCTGATGCCCGGCGGCGCCCGAGGAATCTATGGCCTGCGTCCGAGCGACAGGCGGCCTATGGCTCGGGAGCCGGCCAGAGATTCCTCAGGCGCCAAGGCTTCGGCATGGAGGACAGAGCGGCGCAGCGCCTTCGGAATGACATTCCTTCCTTCCTCCAATGCACATCTGATCCGGAGATTCGGTATCAGTATCGGGAGAGGCACTCTCGGCGCGAGATCACCTTCCCGTCTGCCGGCATCACCGCTCGTAGGGGATGCCTCGTCTTGTGGTCAGCCCGTGCACGTGCTGCCGCCGGGGCAGGAGTAGGTGTTGATGCACTGCTCGGCCGTGGGCTGGGCCAGACAGTATTCCGGGTATGCCGTGCACTCGTAACCGTAGGTGCAGTACCAGTTGCGCGTGTACGGGCACACCTCGGGGTCGGTCCTGGGGAGGTGCCCCTGCACCGTGCCGCGCGCGTGCGTCGCCTGGCTGGTTTCGAAGGTCTGGACGGAGAGCAGGTCGAGATTCAGCCGCAGCTTCTTCATGGGACCTCCCGTGGTGGTGGTCTCGCGCGACGCGGAGGTGCTCGCGCGCCACGATCCAGCAATCGGATCGCGACACATATAGTGTTATATATCACCATATCACGCAAGTCCTACAATCACACTTCGGCGAAATCCGTCCGGGCGCCTGCTCCAACGCCGGGCGTATCCGGTCAGACCGGATCCAGCGGATTATACCGACTCCGGGATGGAGTATTGGTGCGTCCGACCCCAATTGCGTGCTGCCGCGGTGATAGATCCTTCGGCCTGTAAGCTCTTGCACAGACGCTGATTACGGTCTGGCCGGCCTCAGGATGACGTCGGCGTGGGGTTGGCTTGGGCGCAGCATCCACATTCTCGGATTTCGTATTACTCGGCCAGCGCCGCCTCGACGCGCGCCCGCAGCGCGCGGGCGCTCTGCAGCATCGTCGCCCGGAACCCCGCCATGTTCTGCTTCCCCCAGTACATGTCGGCCACGCCGTCGTACGCGTCGCGGTTGCCCAGGAACGCGTCGACGTCGAGCGGGAACGGCCGGCGGCGAGGGCTTGGCGGAAGGTAGAAAAGAGGGTCCGCCCGGGCGAGCGAGTCCAGGCGCTCCGGCGGCAGCAGCTCGAGGCCCTCGGAGAAGTCGAGGGCGCGCCTGAGCTGCTGCGACGACCGCACCCACACCTCCTCGGCGGCGAGCTGCTCGGTCGTCAGCATCCGGTTCTCCTCGAGATACGCGGTGACGGCGGAGCGCAGCGAGTAGTCGCGCAGGAGGGAGAGATCGCCCGTCGATACCAGCGCTTCCGCGGTGCCCAGGATGGGTCGGGGCGTCTCGTACCAGGTCGCGGTGATCGCCCAGACGAGCACCGAGTCCTTCGGCGGGCGCTCGGGCGTGAAGAACGCGTGCAGGAGCATGGTGCCCGCGCGGTCGCGGGGGCGGTGGATGGAGTCGTCCCGCATCACCACCCGCTCGGTCTCGAGGAGATCGGCGCGGAGCTCGCGAAGGTACTCGCGCTCGCGGTCCCGGTCGGCCCGCGCGTTCACCCGGTTCTGGATGGCGAGCGCGATCAGGATCCCAGCCACCACGATCGTCAGCTCGGCCGCGAGCCAGCGGATGCGCTCCCACCCCCACTCGGCCAGGCGTGCCCCGGCGCGCACGCGGTGCGGCGGCTCTGTCCGCGGCGGATCAGGCT
The DNA here is from genome assembly GCA_036377595.1 of Longimicrobium sp. Classification (NCBI taxonomy): domain Bacteria; kingdom Pseudomonadati; phylum Gemmatimonadota; class Longimicrobiia; order Longimicrobiales; family Longimicrobiaceae; genus Longimicrobium; species Longimicrobium sp. Next base: position 1,930 of record DASUYB010000006.1, read on the forward strand.
CGACGGCAATCGTCATGGAGACTCTACTGGCGAAGGAGGCCGCGCCCCACGAACGGGCGGCGGCGTCGAGGCCGGGACGAGGATGAAAGCGCGGAGAGGTTGATGGCGACCGGCACCATCGTGCGTGGACGATAGGCCCGGATGGCGGGATCTACAAGCAAACGATTGGCACTTGGCGGAGTCCCGGCGCAGGTGGGGTGGGGCAGTGATGCCGCGGCGGTGCTCCACGAGATCGCGGCTGCCGGGATGTTTACGCGTGTGGATGTGGGGCGCAGTGGTCGTTCAGTGTCTCGTCCTACCGGCCGACCCGGGGATAGGTGCGGAACAGGTAGTCGGTCTCCCGCGCTTTTTCGTGGCAGCCCGCGCAGCCTTCCAGCCGGCCTCTCGTCGCCGTCGCCCTGGAGCCGAGTGTGACGAAGCCGTACTCCCAGTCACCGCCGCGGCGATCGTACCCGGCCGCGCGCTTGATCATCACCCCGTACGCCTGCAGCGGCCCCGAGGCCGAGGCGTCGTTGTACTTCTCCTTGACCACCACCGCGCCGGCCGGCAGCGGCCTGCCCTCGCGATACGCATCGATCGCGTTCGGGCTCACCCGCACCACGATCGTATGATGCGCGTGTGGGCTGCTGGGGCTGGCCGCCCGTGTCCTCGCATCGCCCGCGGGAAGCGCGACGCAGAGCATCGACAGTTCTCGACTGACTCGAACGGGCTTCTCCGTCACCCGCGGCCACGTGGCGAAGACGGCCGGTTCTACGAGCGCGGGAGCGGTGCCGGCCGAGGCAGGCGCGTGGCATCCGGCCAGGATCGCGGCGACGAGTCCGCAAGCGAGCGCACGCGTGCGTCCTGCCACACCTCCGCGGCGGCCGATGCTTCGTGTGTCGATGCCGTCTTCCATGGGTGCCGGAGCTCTGGTGCGTTTGTGAACGTGCGTATCTCAAGAACGTGTGATCATCCCCGGGCAGGACGTCGATCTGCAGCATCTGCACCGTGATCTGCCACAGGAACCGTCCCTGGGTTTCGACCGGCGCTCATCACCGGGGACGGCCGAAGAAGAGGACGTAGCCGTCAGCATCCTTCAGCTCGAACCCACGCAAGCCGTCATCCGTGTCCTTCAGCGGCTCGGAGAACTCGACATCGCGCGACGCAAATTCAGCCGCCAGCGCATCGGGATCCGGGACGTCGACGTAAGCGTCCCAGCGGGCGACGCCCTGTTTGACGTCCCGCGTGTAATTCGGCACTGGATCTACGCCGACGTCCTTGAGCAGGATCATCCCCCCGCCCCTGCTGACGATGCCGAAGAAGGGGTCGCCGGCAGGCCCCTCGAAGATGACCTCGAATCCAAGCCGGTCCCGGTAGAACGAAAGCGCCGACTGCAGGGACCTTACGATGAAGAACGGCGAGATGCTGGAAATCTCTGCCTGTGTCATGTGGACCCCCTTGGAGGTTTTCGTCCAAGCCGCTCCACCCGGGCCGCCCGCGCAGCCTGGTCAGGCCGCGGAGAGTGCGCTGATCGTGACGTAGTAGCCGTCGGGGTCGCGGAGTGAGAACTCGTCGGTTCCCGTGTTCGGGTTCAGATGGGGCTCCTCTTCGAAACGGGGGACGAGCGTGCGCGCCCGCTGCAGGGCCGCATCGAAATCATCGACGCGAAAGAACAGGAGGAGGCCATTGCCGGGCGTCGCGTGCCCGGGGCTCATCAACGTCGGATGCTCATGGGCGCCCCACGCGTGGAGGCACAGCAGGACGGTCCCATCCGCGTCGAGGATCTGCGCGAAGTGGGGATGGGCGGGCGGCGTCTCCGGCTGGCCGAACAGCGACTGGTACCATCTGCAGCTGCCAGGCACGTCGCCCACCCCGATGATCGTCCACGTGCGCTTCATCGCGATTCCTCCGGCGGCGGCTGCTTGGCCAGCGCACGCGCGATCTCGTCCACCCACAGGCCCAGCGCGCTCGCCTGCGCCGGCGGCCGCGTGAACGCGTCGCCGAGGGCGTCGAGACCCGCCATCGCCAGCAGGCGCTTTTCGTTCAGCGCCCACTGGCCGCGCTCGCAGAGCCGCGCGTGCGCCTCCTCCATGGCCGCCTTCGCCGCCTGCCCGGCCGCCCCGGCGACGTTCCCGCGCGCGGCGTGCATTCGCGCGTAGTCGAGGCTGAAGTCGCGCGCGAAGCGCCATCGCGGCGGCGCGGTCTCGGCGAGCCGGGGCGGGACGGCACCGACCGCGGGAAGCTCGCCGGCGAGCAGCCGGCCCGACGCGAGCTCGCCCGCGAGGAGGTAGGTCGGCACGCCCGCCAGGTAGCCGAGCAGCAGGTCCACCTCGAACACGCCGGCCTCGGCTTGCCGCGTCCAGTGCAGCGCCACGTCGAGGTCGCGCAGGATCAGGTCGACCTCGACGCCCCCGACCTGGAGCCACGCGCCGCCGTTCATGATGCGCCCCCAGGCGCCCGGCGGGTGCACCTCCCCGTAAGCTTCGAGCGTGCCGAGCTCGATCGAGCCGCGGTAGTAGACCGTGAGGTCCCAGTCGCTCCCGCCGTCCGCGTCGCCTGCCGCGCGCGAGCCCGCGAGCGCCACCGCCGTGGCCCCCGGAAGCGCCGCGAGCACCTCGGCGAGCTCGCGCACGGACTCAGGAAGCGGCGGCGCGTCAGGATGCAGCGTCATGTCTCCTGGGTCGACTGATGCGATCATCCCTCGTTCCGATCCGCGCGATAGTGCGTGACCGCCGAATGCCACAAGGGTCAAGCGTTCGAGGTGAGCGCGCAAGACTGGCGAAGGCCGAGCGCATCGGTCCTCCATCCCCCTAGCTCACCGCGCGAGCGCGCTGGCGTGCGAGGCCACCATCAGCCAGCGGCCGCGGATCCGGGACATGACCAGCGTCGCGCGGAACGCGCCGCTCGCGTCCGTGGCGCCCATCCTCGCCTGCACGACGACGCGCGCCGTGGCGACCGCGGCCGTGCCGTACACCCGCACGACGATCTCGTCGTAGCGCGCCGAGGTGTAGTGGAGCTGCCCCGAGCGCATGGGGGCCAGGCGCTGCGCCTTGGTCTGGATGGCCCCCGATGGCGCGACGAAGGTGTAGTCGTCGCTCGTGAGCCGGTCGAGAAGATCGGCGTCGTTCTGGTCGAACGACGCCGCCACCTGCTCCACGACGCGCCGCACGGCCACGGAGTCGGGCTCGGCGCTGCGCTGGCAGGCGGCGGTGCAGGGGAGCGTAAGGGCGAGAGCGAGGACGAGTGCAGTGCGCATGTTCGGCTCCGGGTGAGGGGTAGGGACGCGAAAAGGCGGAATCCCTGGTCGCAAGGCGACCAGGGATTCCGCCAGTGATCACGCCGGGCGCATGCACCTCTCGAGGAGGCCCCTATGGCCGGCGTGTTCGATTCAGTTGTCTGCTGGCAAGGTAGGATCGCGCGGGCGCAGCCGTCAACGTTCGAGCCGCTTCAGGAGATTCTGATCACGTTCTTCGCCTGAAGCCCCTTCGGGCCCTCGACCACCTCGAAACTGACGCGGTCGCCTTCGTTGAGAGTCCTGTGTCCCTCCGCGATGATCGATGCGTGATGGACGAAGACGTCCGCGCCCCGCTCACGCACGATGAACCCGTAGCCCTTCGCATCGTTGTACCACTTCACGGTACCGATCTCCGACATGGCGGTGCCCTCCTTTCCATGCGATGGTGCGGCGGCTGGCCGCGTGACATGGACTGGCGATCAACACGCGGCGCCGCGAGTGGGCTCCGCGGCTGCCGGTGTCCCTGTCCGAACTCGTCACGGCTTGCGCAGAGATTTGGCGATGACGCTGCCCAGGGGCGTGGGATTGGGGTCGTTCTGGTGCTTCACGGCCTCGACCGCCCACTTCTCCAGGCGCACGCGGTCCTTCTGGAAGATCATCATGTGCGTCGAGCCGCCGAATTCGAAGTGGCCGATCTCGGTGCCGCGGGTGATCGCCACGGGGTCGGCGCCTTCCCCGACGATGAAGGTGCTCGGCTCGATCACGCACGTCGACACCTCCACCATGCCGATGCAGATCAGCGCCACGTAGCCGGCGGTCTCGTGGTGGAAGATGAAGATGGCGCGGGCCGCCACGTGCCCGAGGTACGGCTGCGACTCGGTGCCCTCCCAGGTGCCCTGGTCCTCGCCCTGCCCCGGGCGCTGCGCGAAGTAGGTGCCGGGCTGCACCCACGAGCACACCAGCGTTCCGTCCAGCGGGGCCTTCCAGCGGTGGTAGTGCGTGGCGGAGAGGAAGCCCTGGTAGATCTGGCCGCCCTCGAAGAGCCTGGCCCACTGCCGCTGCCCGCCGAACAGGTCGAGCAGGGAGTAGTCGTTGTCCTTCACCCAGAACTTGCTCTCCAGCCTCACGTCGTTCCGGTACTCCCAGGGGGTGGTTTCGCAGCCGATGTTGATGTCGACCTTGGGATCACCCTTGAAGGGGCGCGCGCCGGGGACGAACTGCCGGATGAAGAACGAGTTCCACGAGTCGAAGCCGTATCCCGGCGCCCTGGGATCGTGGACCATCTGGTCCCACACACCCTTCTTGTGGGCCTCCCTGGAGATCCAGGAGCCGGGCTTCTCGGGATCCGAGATGTCGAGCTTGTCGAGCGAGGCGCTGCCCTTGAGGAAGGTGTTCCAGGCGTCGAGGACCTTCTTGAACTGCTGGTTGAACGCCTTGTCGTGGAACAGCGCCAGGCCGGCCTCCGTGGCCATCGACACCGCCAGGAACCCGTTCATCGGCGTGCCCACCTGGGCCGTGGTGTTGAACGACGGCGAGGTGGTGATGATCTCGTTGAGGATCTCGAAGAAGGCGTCGAACCCCTCGATCCAGAGCACGTCGCCGTCGCCCTTGATCTCCTTGCGGGTCTTCTCGTCGAGGCCGCAGACGAAGTCGTTGGCCTGCTCGATCATCCAGTTGATCCACATGCGGTAGACGCTGTTGGCGACCACCCACTGCTTGAACTCCTGCATCACGGGCTGCAGCGGGGCCAGCGTGCCGGCCTTCCGCTTCGCCGCGATGTGGTCGCGCAGCGGGATGAGATACTTCGCCGTGGCCCACACGCGGTTGGGCACCCAGAAGCCCATCTGCACGGGACCGGCGTTTTCGAGCGTGAGCAGCGGGCTGGCGCCCACGACGGCTCCGACCTTGACCTTCCGCTGCGGCTTGGACGGGGTACGGCGGGTAGACTGGGCCATGGGATCTCCTCATCTGTGGCGGGCGAACATCAACGAAGGCCGAGTTCCCACGGCCGAGCGGAAGGGGGGCGACGCTGGATCAGTGCTGGAGGGGTGATCGGCGGGCAGAGTTTCGCGCCGGCGAGCGCCTGATGCCCGGCTTCAGCGGCATCGTTCGAGCCATCCGGCCAGTTCCCGGCAAACCGTTGCGAGACAGGAAGATCCGCGACAGGTAACTAGGCCTGGCCACATCGTCCCAGTAACGAGATGTTACATCGCTGCAACGCGCCAAGCTGGGTTTTGCAGACAGACGTAATACCGAATCTTCGGATCAACTGTTGGATTGGAGGAAAAGAAATGTCATTCCGAAGGCGCTGCGCCGCTTTGTCCTCCAGACCGAAGCCGTGGCGCCTGAGGAATCTGTGGCCGGCTCCCGAGCCACAGGCCGCCTGTCGCTCGGACGCATGCGACCCGTGCGCAGAAAACGGAGAACTGCGGCCAGGTGCAGTTCTCCGTTTTTCCGCGTTACCGCGTGAACTGGCAGTGGTTGCTACCGCCCGCCCGAATGTGGTCCGGGCGGGGCGCCTGCGTCACTTATTACAGCCCGCGCCGCACGTCTCAACGCCGCCGCACTGCGTGACGGGGCCGGCCGAGACCTTGTCGCAGCCGGCGCCGCACGTCTCGACGCCGCCGCACTGCGTAACAGGACCGGCCGAGACCTTGTCGCAGCCGGCGCCGCACGTCTGGATGCCGCCGCACTGCGTGGGACCGCCGGCCGTCACCCGGCAGCCCTCGCCGCACGTGTGGACGCCGCCGCACTGCGTGGCACCCCCCTCGGAGACGTTGTCGCCCGCGCCTTGCACGGTGCCTCCCCAGTGTTCCAGCCCCGAGGTCTGGAAGGAGTCCACCTCGAGCGCGTCCAGGCTCAGCCTCAGCTTCTTCATGATCTTCTCCCGATTGAGGGGGTGAATGTGGCACCGCCGGTCGGCACGTCGCGCGGGGATGGCACGGGATACGTACCCGTTCCTTCTGACTCGCCCGGACGACTCGGTGCACTGTGCCGCGGTGGCATTGTTTGATCCACGTAGGGGAGTTCACGTAAGGTCTTCAATGATGGGAACATCCGACGGGTGGGGAGGAGGTTGAGCCACAATCACCTGCGCAATGTTGCGTTACGTGTCTGCAACGAATCGTGGCGCAAGGCTCTTCGCCAGCAGACAGCATCACGCGCAGGAGCGCTCGAGTCGGAGTGGCCCTGCCACTTGTTTCTGATCGCTGCGGACGGAGCGCGGTGAGTCGCGGAACGGGTGCGCCGGGTCACGAGGATCGAAGGCCACGATGCCCTAGCAGCCGAAGAACCCCGCGCCCGCCGCCGCCGCGGAGCCCGCCTACACCGATCATCAACCAGTAGCACAGCCGCTGGTGGGAGGTGCGCGACCCAGCGGTGGCACTTGGCGGCATTGTTTCTTCACCAGCCCTTCTTCACAGAATAGATGCTAAGAGCAAGTCCGACGAGGAAAACCACTACACACGGACCTCTCAGCACGAAATCCACGTCCGGTGCGGATGCGGTAGAGCCATCGCGTCCCATACCCACGAAATTGCAAAGTATGCCGATAACCGTAATAACCGGACCTACCAGCCGAATGAGGGTACGCATGGTCGTCTCTGGGCTCTGGTGAAGAACTGCTGGCGGCAAAAGCGGGTTGCGGTGCAAAGCCGCTGACCCGGCTTCTACTGGGGCAGCGGATAAGGCTTGCTTTTCTTGTCGCTCCACAGGTAATCGAAATGTGCGCTGAAGCTGTGCTGCGCTCCTGAAAGTCGGGCATCGAGGAGAAACGCACAGTTGTCTCGGCTTCTTCCGGTTGCGGAGACGACACATACAAGAATTTCGTCATCAAAGTAGAAGGCGATTTGAGTTGGGAAATCGTCATATATGCGTATCTGAACGCGGTCTTCGAATTTGTGCAGGGCAAAACGGACGCTTTTAAGGTTTGTATCAAGCTCCTCGCGGTACAATGCGATGTTATCGGCAAACCCGACTTGCCCACCACGATAGTTCACGAAAACGCTCTGTGGATTCAGTGTAAGCAGGCGCAGTTGAAGGCTTGGCCGCTGATTCATCCTCTCGACGAGTTGCTGAAGATAGTCGGTTGCTACTGTGACCAAGTTAGTCTGAAGAATGTCGATGCGTTCAGTCGCGGCCAGGATGCGGGCACGAATGTTGGCTTCATTGCGGGTCGCGAAGTAATCGATCTGCGCCGCGTGGCGGTGGCGACGCGCGGCAACCTCCTCCCGGATCATGTCCAGATGCTGAGCAATCGCGCCAGGGAGTTCACCCAGTCGTCCCGGGGAGTAGCGGACCGTGATATAGCCTGCAAGGTCTGTTGGAACATCTTTTCGGTCTTGACAGATCAGGACAACTGCGATTCCGAACCCCTTTGCAATCCCAGTCTCGTAAAGTACGTTCGGGTTTTGCCCCGTCAGGTCAGCAATGCAGAAATCGGATCGACGTAACCGGGTAACAACGTGCTCGTGCAGGTCAGCCCTGCTGATGGTTCCCGTGTCAGCACGAGAGACGTGGATCGGCATACTTGGCTTGATAGTCGAAAGCGTCATGAGCGCGTCATATACCTCATCGTTATCAACCTCAGTTCCACTTGAATCGATCTTTTTGCCAAATGGCTGAATGACGAAGCATGTCATGGGTTCTGTATCTGCTTCATCAGGCGAGAATTGGAATGGGGCGAGAGATGCTGGCGTCTTCATACTGAGCCTATGAAATTTTTCTGATGGTGAGGAGGAGACGCCCGGGGATCGCGTGCGAACGGGCGCTGCGTTCGTTCTGAGGTTCTGTGTGATGCCCGAAGCCAAGGTGGAACGCGAGAGGCTTTTCGGCTTAGGACGAGAAAATCGTGAGGGTGCGTCATTCGTTTCACAAGCAAACGTTCGGCGGAGTTCACTGAATCGTTCACCGCACAGCGCAAGTCCCGCTTCCTGCGTCACCACCGGCCTGCTATTCTGACGCGACAACCCTCCCGGCGCTCCGCGCGCCGGGCTTCGTTTCGGGACCGGAATTCGGACCACAAGGGGAGCCCGTGAGCGACGACCCGCTCTGGTACAAGGACGCCGTCTTCTACGAGCTGCACGTCAAGGCCTTCCAGGACTCCAACGGCGACGGCATCGGCGACTCCAACGGCCTCATCCAGCGCTTGGACTATGGGCACGAGCTGGCCGTCGACTTCAGGGCCGCATCAAAGACTTGCGTCGACGCGTGACGACTGCAATGCCGAGGAGTGCGAGTCCCATGAGTCTCAGCACCCACCCAAACAAATCTAAACCACCTCTGGGGTCGAGGCCGGGGCCAACCGCAATATACTCACGCATCTGCCGGTCAACCTCCACGGATATCAGGCCCGAGATAAGCAAAAGTAATAAGCCTGTCCCCGCTATCTTCAGTCGCTTAGCGATGGTGATCCCAGCAGGATTTACATCGTTAGAACTATGACGAAGGAATCGTAATGCGAGCACGACACCTGTAACGAACAGCGCACCGAGAACGGCACTGAGGATCAGCCGAACAGGGGGTGACGGTGGAGCAGGTCCCTCTGGTTCGCGAGAAAAAATCCAAAATGTAGCGATCGGTATGGCGACGAGCCACGCAAACTTCGCCCAAGTGGGAAATGGTTCGTTTGCATCAGCCCGATCAAACGGCGGAGGGGTTGAGCTCTTCGGATTCCTAGCGCTCACCTGTTGTTCCTCCAATAGACCCACATTGTCGCTAGCTTGCCCAGCAGTTCATGCTCTGCCTCAACTCCACTTCAACAAATTGCTTGCGACAATATGGGAAGCAAGGAAACATGCTGTCGCTCCGGAACTCTCGGGAACTCAGTGGATGCATGCCAGCATATGGAGATAGGGGAAACTCGCACCCGCTTGTCACCTCTATCCAAGGCCCGCTTCCTGCAGCGCCGCCCGCGCGCTATTCTGACGCACACACCTCCCGGCGCTCCGGCGCCGGGCTTCGTTTCGGACCGGATCATCATCTTCGAGGAGCCCGTGAGCGACGACCCGCTCTGGTACAAGGACGCCGTCTTCTACGAGCTGCACGTCAAGGCCTTCCAGGACTCCAACGGCGACGGCATCGGCGACTTCAACGGCCTCATCCAGCGGCTGGACTACGTGCAGGAGCTGGGCGTCGACGTCATCTGGCTCCTCCCCTACTACCCGAGCCCCCTGCGCGACGACGGGTACGACATCGCCGACTACTGGAACATCCACCCCAGCTACGGCACCGTCGACGACTTCACCCGCTTCATGGAGGAGGCGCACCGCCGCGGGCTGAAGGTCATCTCCGACCTGGTCCTCAACCACACCTCCAGCGACCACCCCTGGTTCCAGCGCGCGCGCCGGGCGCCGAAGGGAAGCCCCGAGCGCGACTGGTACGTGTGGAGCGACAGCGACGAGCTGTACCGCGAGGCGCGCATCATCTTCACCGACACCGAGCCCAGCAACTGGACGTGGGACCCGGTGGCCGGGCAGTACTACTGGCACCGCTTCTTCGCCCACCAGCCGGACCTGAACTGGGACAACCCGGCGGTGAAGGAGAAGATGTTCGAGGTGATGGAGTTCTGGCTGGACCACGGGCTCGACGGCTTCCGCGCCGACGCGGTGCCGTACCTGATCGAGCGCGAGGGCACCATCTGCGAGAACCTGTCCGAGACGCACGACATCCTGAAGGAGTTCCGCGTCCGGCTGGACTCGAAATACCGCGGCCGAATCCTCCTGGCGGAGGCGAACCAGTGGCCCGACGACGTGCGGCCGTATTTCGGCGACGGCGACGAGTTCCACATGGCGTTCCACTTTCCGCTGATGCCGCGGATCTTCATGGCCGTGCGCCAGGGGATCCGCAAGCCGATCGTGGAGATCATCCAGCGCACCCCGGACATCCCCGGGAACTGCCAGTGGTGCATGTTCCTGCGCAACCATGACGAGCTCACGCTCGAGATGGTGACCGACGACGAGCGCGACTACATGTACCGCGAGTACGCGCAGGATTCGCGGATGCGCATCAATCTCGGGATCAGGAGACGTCTCGCGCCGCTGATGGACAACGACCGGCGCAAGATCGAGCTGCTGAACTCCATCCTCTTCACCATGCCCGGCTCGCCGATCATCTACTACGGCGACGAGATCGGGATGGGCGACAACATCTGGCTGGGCGACCGCGACGGCGTGCGCACGCCGATGCAGTGGACGCCCGACCGCAACGCCGGCTTCAGCCGCGCCGAGGCGCCGCGGCTGTACCTCCCCGCCATCGCGGACTCCGTCTACGGCTTCCAGGCGATCAACGTCGAGGCGCAGCAGAAGTCGCCCTTCTCGCTGCTGAACTGGATGCGGCGGCTGATCCGGGTGCGGAAGCAGCACCATGCCTTCGGCCGCGGCTCCATCACCTTCCTGGAGCCGGAGAACCCCCACGTCCTGGTCTACATCCGCGAGCACGAGGAGGACGCGATCCTCGTGGTCAACAACCTCTCCGGCGCGGCGCAGGCCGTCCGTCTCGACCTCGCGCGCTTCGCCGGCCGCGTCCCCGTCGAGCTGCTGGGGGAGACGGAGTTCCTGCCGATCGACGAGACGCCGTACGCGCTGACGCTGAGTCCCTACGGCTTCTTCTGGTTCGCGCTGCGCACGTCGCGCACGCCCGAGGAGCTGGAGCTGCACCCCGAGCTGGCGCGCGAGTGGGCCGAGCAGGACACCGCGATCCTGGAGAGCCCGGCGTCGGTGGCGGGGATCATCGACGCGCTGCCGCACGACTGGCTCTACCGCCAGCGCTGGTTCCGCGGCAAGGCTCGCGAGGTGGCGCGGGTGGAGCTGGCCGACCACGCGGTCCTCCGCCCCGAGCGCGCGCCGCACGTCCTGGTCGCCCGCGTTCGCGTGCGCTACCGCGAGGGCGAGCCGGACGTCTACCTCCTTCCCGTCTCGCTGCGGCCGACCACGGCGCCGGGGGTGGAGGCGGAGGCGATCCTCTCGCACGCCACGGAGCGGGGCGACGTGCGCGTCTACGACGCGCTGCTGGACCGGCGCGTGGCGGGATCGCTCCTCGACCTGGTCCTTTCCGAGCGCACCATCTCCGGCGTGAACGGGCGCTTCAGCGGCTGCACCACCTCCAGCGCGGGCGACCGCACGGTGCGGGGCCCGGCGCGGCCGATGGGCGCGGAGCAGAGCAACACCTCGATCGTCTTCGGCGAGGAGTACGTGCTGAAGATCTTCCGCAAGCTGGAAGGGGGGATGAACCCCGACCTGGAGGTCACCCGCCACCTGGTGGAGAAGGCCGGCTTCCGCTCGCTTCCCGAGCTGGCGGGGTGGATCGAGTACGAGGGGACGGACGGGGTGAAGTCCGCCGTGGCCGGCCTCTTCCGCTACGTCGACAACCGGGGTGACGCGTGGAGCGTGGCGCTCCGCGCGATGGACCGCTTCCTGGGCGCGGCCAGCCGCAGCGCCGCCGATCCCGACACGCCGACGGGGCGCGACGCGCTCTACCGCATGGCGGGTGACTTCTTCCCCGCCGTGCGGCGGCTGGGACAGACGACGGCGCGCCTCCACCTGGCCCTGGCGAAGGAGACGGACGATCCCGCGTTCGCGCCGGAGCCGGTGCGGCACGACGACGTGCGGCGCTGGGCGGACGGCTTCCGCCGGCAGGTGGACGGCGTGCTGGGCGAGCTGTCGCGGCGGCTGGATGCGCTTCCCGGCTCGTTCCCGCGCGAGATCCAGGGGCGGCTGGCGCAGGTGGTGCGGGCGGCCAACGACCTGCGGCTGCGCGGCGAGGACCTGGAGCTGCTGGCCGACACCGGCAGCGTGAAGGTGCGCATCCACGGCGACTACCACCTGGGCCAGGTGCTGCGCGGCGCGCACCCCGCGCCCGACGGCAACGAGTGGTACGTGATCGACTTCGAGGGCGAGCCCGCGCGTCCCCTCGAAGAGCGGCGGGCGAAGTACTCCGCGCTGCGCGACGTGGCGGGGATGCTGCGCTCGTTCGACTACGCCGTCCGCCTGTCGCTCCACGGATTGAAGATCGACGACCTGGCGGTGCGGATGTCGGTGGAGCGCTGGGCCGAGGCGTGGCGGGCGGAGGTGCGCTCGCTCTTCATCTCCGCCTACCGCGAGACGCTGGGAGATTCGCCCGTCGTCCCCAGCGACCTGAACGCGACCCTGCGCGCGCTGGCGGTGTTCGAGCTGGAGAAGGCGGTCTATGAGCTGGGATACGAGATGAACAACCGTCCCGAGTGGGTGTGGGTGCCGCTGCACGGCGTGCTGGCCATCGCGGGGGAGGGCGCCGCGTGACGCCGCCGCTCATCTACAACCTCTTCCCCCGCCTGGTCGGCCCGGCCACGCGCTGGCCCGAGCACGCCGCCCGCGCCGCGGCCATGGGGTTCGACTGGCTCTATCTCAACCCCTGGCAGTATCCCGGCTTCTCGGGGAGCCTGTACGCCATCAAGGACTACCGGCGGCTGAACCCGCTCTTCGTGCCCCCCGGCGCCGACCCCGCGTCGCTGGAGCCGCTACGCGACGCGCTGCAGAAGATCCGCGACCAGCGGCTGAAGCCGGTGATGGACCTGGTCGTCAACCACACGTCGAAGGACAGCCCGCTCATCCAGCAGCACCCCGAGTGGTACCGGTGGGGGGATGACGGACAGGTGCGCTCGCCCTTCGTGCGCGACCCCGACGACCCGTCGAAGATCACCGTCTGGGGCGACCTGGCGGACATGGACAACATGCCGGCGCACGGCCGCGAGGCGCAGTGGGCGTACTGGGCGGAGATCGTGCGCGAGGCGGTGGAGCTCGGGTTCCGCGGCTTCCGCTGCGACGCCGCGTACAAGGTGCCGGCGGCGCTCTGGCGGCACCTGATCGAGGCGGCGCGGTCGGTCGATCCCGATGTCGTCTTCTTCGCGGAGACGCTGGGGGCGCCGGTGGAGGACGTGGCGCAGCTGGCGGGCGCGGGGTTCGACTACTTCTTCAACTCGTCGAAGTGGTGGAACTTCAGCGAGCCGTGGGCGCTGGACCAGCACGAGGTGTTCAGGCACGCGGCGCCCTCCATCGCCTTCCCCGAGTCGCACGACACCGCGCGGCTGGCGGAGGAGACGAACGGGGACGAGGCCGTGCAGCGCCAGCGCTACGCCTTCGCGGCGGCGTTCAGCGCGGGGGTGATGATGCCCGTGGGCTACGAGTTCGGCTTCCGCACGCAGATGGACGTGGTGAAGACGATGCCGGGCGACTGGGAGCGGCGGTGGATGGACCTGCGCGGCTTCATCGCCCGGGTGAACGCGCTGAAGAAGCAGCACCCGGTGCTGCAGGGCGAGGGCGTGCTGCGCGCCCCGCGCGGGATCCGGGAGGACACGCTGGTGCTGGAGCGCCGCGCCTCGGACGCGCCCGCCGCGGCGAAGGGGTGGATCCTGGTCAACAAGGTGTGGGCGGAGCCGCGCGAGGTGCGGCTGGTGGACATCGCCGTCGACGCGCTGGCGCCCGGCTACCGCCTGTTCCGCGTCTGCCGCGACGGCGCGCCGCACACCGGCGAGCCCGTGCGCGAGACCATCTCGCTCAGCCGCGCGGAGGTGGCCTACGTCCTCCCCGAGCTGACCTCGTCGGCCGCCGTGCCTGCATCGCCGCCGCCGGTGCTGGAGGAGTAGGCGCCGCGCCAGCCTTTCCGCGTGCTTCGCCGGCATCGGGACGGGCGGCTGAAGCCGCGGCTGGAAAGTTGGAAAGCCTCGCAAACTGCGCGAGGCTTCACGAGCAGGTGGGAGGGCGGGGGCGCGGACTGCCGTCGTCGGCGCCTCATCCCCCCTCCCTGAATCGACAATGCGCGCACCCTGGTCGAGGCCATGCGCTCGCTGCGCGCCCGCCGCCTTAAAGGATCGTTGACACGTTCAAGGACGCGGGGCATCTTCCGCTTGCAGGGTTGCTTTGGGGACAATCAATTGCGAAGGCCACAATGTCTCAGCGCACGGACCGCATCGTTACGCTCAGCGGGCTTCTGATCACCATCGCAGGCATCATCGTCTCCGTTACGGTACCAGAAGTGCGGCGCTACTTCGGTCTGGATGGTTCAGGAGCGCAGCCGGCCACCGGTGGGTACAATCCAGAGGTGCCGGCCTTTCAGGATTCCACCGACACCGCCGTGACGCCGGCTCCCGCGCAGATCGGTGCCAGCTTTGCGCGCGATGAGCCGACAGACACGATGGCGGTGGACGTGGTGGTGCCGGCGATTGTCGCGCCGACAGACACCGTGGTGGAGTCGTCGACGACTGTGGATAATCCGGCGCGGCTTTTCATCCCTGATTCCGTGACCAGCACCTTCCGGAATAAATATCGGCAGTAAAGCCGGGTTAGCCCGGTGCGCGCCGTCTTGCGCAACCGGCACTCATCATCTGGTCTCGCTCCTCCTCGGCACTCGCGCGTCGTTCAGAGTTCGAACCCCCGCCCCCGCTTGCGGGCGCCTGGAGGCGCTCCGCCGCTTCGCCGGCTCGCTCCCCGAGCCGCGGGAGTAGCGCGGCGATCGGCCCCGCAGCCTGCGAAGCAGGCTTCCCGATGTTCCAGCCGCGGCTTCAGCTGCCCGTCGCGCAGGCCGCGGCTCAGGACGTCGCCTGCTCCGCCGCCTCGCGGAAGGCGCCGAGGGAGAGGGTGGCCGCGCGGTTCAGCAGGCGGCGCACGACGGGGAGCGCATCGTCCACCGCGCGGCTGCCGGCCAGCTCGCGCGCGGCGTTCAGCGCGGTCTCCACCTCCTCGCCCAGCACCTCGTACTCGCGCCGCACCTCCATCTCCCCCCACCCCAGCCGGTGGCGCTGGCGGCCGTGGCGGATGGCCAGCAGCCGCTGCACGTCGTCGGCGTCCTTCGCGATCCCCCGCGAATCCTCTCCGTCTTCCTCCAGCACCACCAGCACCGAGGAGAGGTCGGTCACCAGCGTCACCAGGTGGTCCTCGATCTCGCTGCGCGTGTGCCCGCGCGCGCTGGGGGTGCCCGCGTCCACGCGCAGCCGCTCGCCGTAGCCGCGCAGGATCAGCGGCGCCGCGGAGGCCAGGTGCTGCCCGATCTGCGTGAGCGATCCCCCGGGCCGCGGCTGCGGCGCGCCGGCCGCGTCGGGCTGCGGCTGCGTCCGCGGAAGCCAGAGGGTGAAGGTGGAGCCCGTGCCCGCGCGGCTGCGCACCGTCAGGTCGCCGCCCATCAGCCGCGCCAGGCGGCGGGAGATGGCCAGCCCCAGCCCGGTGCCCTGGTGCGCGCGGGTCAGCGCGTTGTCGACCTGGATGAAGGGCTCGAACACCGCCGCCAGCCGGTCGGCGGGGATGCCGATCCCCGTGTCGTCCACGCGCACGCAGGTCCACGGGCCGGGGCCGCGCAGCTCCGCCTCGGGGTCGGGCTCGCCGCAGCCGCAGGTGACGCGTACGGTGCCGCCGGGGTCGGTGAACTTGATGGCGTTCCCCAGCAGGTTCACCAGGATCTGGTGCACCCGCATCTCGTCGCCCCAGTACGTGGCTTCGGGATCGCACTCCACCTCGAGCCGGATCCGCCGCGCCTCGGCCTGCGGGCGCAGCAGCCCCGCCGCCGCCTCGGCCGCCTCGGCGGCGTTCCCGCTCCCCGCGGCCACGGCCATCCGCCCCGCCTCGACGCGCGCGAAGTCCAGCACGTCCTCGATCAGCGCCAGCAGGTGGCGGCCGCTGGCGCGCACCCGGTCCAGGTAGCCGCGCTGCCCCTCGGTCAGCGGGCCCTGCACCTCCAGGTCCAGCAGGTCGGCGTAGCCCAGGATGGCGTTGATGGGGGTGCGGATCTCGTGCGACATCGTCGCCAGGAAGCGGCTCTTCTCCGCGTTGGCCGACTCGGCCGCGCGCAGCGCCTGCCGCAGCCGCTCTTCCACCGCGTTGCGCTCGCTCAGGTCCTGCGTGACCTTGCTGAACCCCACCAGCTCGCCGTCGCGCCGCAGCGCGGTCAGCACCACCCGGGCGGGGAAGGTGCCGCGGATCTTCGCCCGCCGCATTCCCTCGCCGATGTACTCGCCCGTCTCGGCGGCGGTTGCCAGGTGCTCCTCGGCCGTGCCGTCTTCCGCGCCGTTGGGGGGATAGAGGAAGCTCAGGTGGCGTCCCACCACCTCGTCCGGCGTGAACTCCTTGATCCGCTGCGCGCCCTCGCCCCAGTGGGTGATGACCCCGTCGGGATCCATCAGGAAGATGGCGTAGTCGTGGACGCGCTCCACCAGCAGGTGGTACTGGGCCTCCTTGGCCTCGCGCGTCCGCTGCCGCACGTTCTCCTCCTCGTCGGAGAGCCGCGCCGGGCCGCCGTTTCCGTTCGCCATCCCCTGTGCCGAGCCGCCGTCCATGGTCGTTCGCGTTCCCGCATGAAGTCCGTCCGCGCGCGGGCGCCCCGCGCGCGCCCCTCAAGTACAAGCTGCATGCCAGCTTGCACGGCCAGCGAGATGGCACCGATCTTTCATTTGGACAACGATCCGCCCTCCGCGCCACGGCACGGGGCTGGACGCGCGGGCGGCGCGCCGGTACGATGCTCCGCCGCTCGCCATCGCCCGTCGGATGGATGGGGGATCGCGTCGCCTCCACCCCCGGATCGGGCGCGGATTCTGCAGCCGGGAGGCGCCCCGTCCGCTCCCGCGGCGTGCCTTCGACGGGCTCGCCGCGACACCGCCGTCCGCCAGCTCCGGATTCGTCCATCGCCATGATCCACAAGCCGCGTTCGCGCGTCACGAGCGAAGCGAGCCCGTCCCTCCCCCGGTCGGTTCTGGGGGAGGGACAGGTGCGCAGCGCCAGGGAGAGGGCGCGCCGCGGCGCCGGCCGTCCCGTGCGGACCTCCATCGGCTCGATGGCGTCATCCGCCGGGAACCCCATCTCCCTCGCCTTCCGTGCCCGGAGCGCGGGGGGATGGTGAAGGTCACGGGCGAGCGCCGCAGCGGCGTGCTGCTGCATCCCACCTCGCTCCCCGGCGACGGCGGCGGCGACCTGGGCGCGCAGGCGTACCGCTTCGCCGACTGGCTGGCGCTGGCCGGGCAGACGCTCTGGCAGCTCCTCCCCCTCGTGGCCGTGGGGGACGGGGGATCGCCATACAACGGGCTGTCGGCGTTCGCGGGGAACGTCCTCCTCCTTTCCCCCGACCTGCTGGTGGAGGACGCGCTGCTCGACGAGGACGAGGCGCGCGCGCCGGCGCTCGACCCCGACTCGGCGGACTTCGCGGGGGCGGGGCGGTGGAAGGACGGGCTGCTGCGCCGCGCCCACGCCGCGTTCGGCGCCGCCGCGTCGCCCGGCCTGCGCGCGGGGTTCGCGGAGTACGTGGAGCGGCACCGCGAGTGGCTGGACGACTGGACGCTCTTCCGCGCGCTGCGCGACGAGCATGGCGCGCCGTGGACGCGCTGGCCCGAACCGCTCCGCCGGCGCGACCCGGACGCCATCGCCGGCGCGCGCGACCGGCTGGCGCACGAGGTGGAGCGGCACGCGCTGGCGCAGTTCCTGTTCGACCGGCAGTGGGGCGAGCTGCGGCGCTACGCCAACGGCCGCGGCATCTTCGTCGTCGGCGACGTGCCCATCTTCGTGGCCCACGACAGCGCCGACGTGTGGGCGCACCCGGAGATCTTCGAGCTGGACGGGGACGGGCGGCCGACGGTGGTCAGCGGCGTGCCGCCCGACTACTTCAGCGAGACGGGGCAGCGCTGGGGCAATCCCCTCTACCGCTGGGAGGTGCTGGAGCGCGACGGCTACGCGTGGTGGACCGCGCGCTTCCGGCGCACGCTGGAGATGGTGGACGTGGCGCGGATCGACCACTTCCGCGGCTTCGAGAGCTACTGGGAGGTGCCGGCCGCGGAGAAGACGGCGCTGAACGGGAGATGGCTTCCCGGCCCGGGGACCCGGCTGTTCGAGGCGGTGGAGAGGGAGCTCGGCCCGCTCCCGCTGATCGCCGAGGACCTGGGGATCATCACCCCCGCGGTCGAGGCGCTGCGCGACGAGCTGGGCTTCCCGGGGATGCGCGTCCTCCAGTTCGCGTTCGGCGGCGGCGATCCCGGGAATCCCCATCTCCCGGAGAACTATCCGCGCGAGGCGGTGGCGTACACGGGAACGCACGACAACAACACCGCGCTCGGCTGGTGGCGCGACGAGGCCTCGCGCGGCGAGCGGGCGGCGCTGGCCGAGCTGGCGGGGGATGGAGATGCGGGCGAGGTGGGGTGGCGGATGATCGAGACCGTGCTGGCGTCGAACGCCGACCTGGCCGTCGTCCCCCTGCAGGACGTGCTGGGACTGGGGAGCGAGGCGCGGATGAACACGCCGGGTTCGGTCAGCGGCGACTGGCGCTGGCGCTTCCGCGAGGGGGCGCTGACGCGCGAGCTGGCCGCGCGCCTGAGGGACATCACCGCGCGCACCGGGAGGCTGCATGGCGAAGAGCGGCGCTGAGGCGGGCGGCGGCCCCGTCGCGTTCGTCTCCGGCGGGGCGGGGAACCTGGGCCGCGCCGTCACCCGCGCGTTCCTCGAGGCGGGGTGGCGCGTCACCGTGGCGATGCATCACACCGACGCGAAGAACGCGCTCGACGAGCTGAAGGCGGCGCACGCGTCACGCATCTCCACCTGCCTCCTCGATCTGACGACGGAGCGCGGCGCCGACTCCGCCATCCGCCAGACGGTGCAGTGGGGTGGGAGATTGGACGCGGTGGCGCACGTGATGGGCGCGTGGCACGGCGGCCCGAAAGTGGGCGACACCGCGCTGGGCGTGTGGGAGGGGATGATGGCGGTGAACCTCACCAGCGGCTTCCTGCTGGCGAACGCGGCGATCCCGCGGATGCTGGAGGGCGGCGGCGGGTCGATCGTGTTCGTCTCCAGCCGCGCGGCGCGCGAGCAGCGCGCGGGGAACGGCGCCTACGCGGTCAGCAAGGCGGGGCTGATCGTGCTGGCCGAGACCATCGCCGAGGAGTATCGGGAGAAGGGGATCCGCGCGAACTGCGTCCTCCCCGGCACCATCGACACTCCCGCCAACCGCCGCGCCATGCCGGATGCGGATGCCTCGAAGTGGACGCAGCCGGAGGAGATCGCGCGCGTGATCCTCTTCCTCGCCTCCCCCGAATCCGCCCCCGTCAACGGCGCCGCCGTCCCCGTCTATGGCCGCAGCTGACGCAGGTCGGTGGAGACGGGCATCGTGACGGGCGGGTGAACCCGCGGCTGGAACATTGGGAAGCCTGCTTCGCAGGCTGCGAATCAGATGCGAATGAAGCCTCGCGCGGTTTGCGAGGCTTTTCGTAGTTGTGTAGCCGAGGCGCCGCGGCTTCAGCCGCCCGTCAGGGAGTATTTGTCAGCCCGTCCGCCCGCCAAATCTGTCATTCCGAGGGCGGCCAGACCGGAACCGCGGCCGCTCGAATGCCTGCAGCCCGAGAATCTTTGGCCAGCGTCCGCGCGAATGCCCCGTTTCGGCCTGGACGCCAGCCAGAGATTCCTCGACCGCCGCAGGCATTCGGAGTGGAGCGCGGCATCCGTCGGGCGGCGGCGCTCGGAATGACATGCCTCTGTTGATCTGATCAGATTTTTCTTGCTCCCGCGCGCGTCCCGCCTCATAAATCCGTCCGTCTCCTGCAGGACCGTACACCCAGAGCGGAGGTGGCGGATGGATCCCGAACAGGTACAGGCGTTGACGTCGCTGGGAATGCTGGGCGCGCTGGTGATGATGGTGCTGTCGATCGTGATCGTGCTGATCCCGGCGTGGAAGATCGTGAGCAAGGCGGGGTACTCGGGCGCGCTGTCGCTCCTCCTTTTCATCCCCATCGTGGGATTCATCGCGATCTACGTGTTCGCGTTCGCCGACTGGCCCGTGCTGCGGCGCGGCAGGCAGTCGTCGTAGTCACCCTCCATCTCCCCAACGCGAAGCCCCCGCCCGGCGATCCGGGCGGGGGCTTCGTCGTGCGCGGAGAATCGTCAATGCACGGTGACGTCCGTCTCCAGCCGCACGCCGTCGGGGCGCAGAATGCTGGGATCGTGCGAACCCTCCAGCGTGTTCACGTGGTGCACGCGGAGATGGTAGGTGCCCGGCGGCACGTCGCGCACGAGCGCGGCGTAGCCCAGCAGCACCGCCAGGTCGTTGCACCCGGTCCGCACGTTGTCCCGCAGCTCCAGCTCGAACACCACCCGGTCTCCCTGGCGGTGCGCGGTGGCGCGCGGCTCGTCGCACCCGCCGATGCCGAAGAATCCCTCGATCACGATGGTGCCCGCGGCGTTGCTCGTGGCGGTGAAGGCCGGCGGCTCGAAGGGGTCGATGGCGCGGAGGCCGAGGTCCACCGCCAGCGCGGTGCTCCCGGTCGAATCTCCGCACGCGGCGAGCAGGGCGAGCGATACGGCGGCCGCGGCGGCGCGCAGGGTGGATGCGAGTCTCATCGCCGGATCAGAAGTGGAGCAGGGGAACCACCTGCACTCCCGCGCCCCAGCGCGAGCCGGCGCTGTCCTCGCCGTGGCTCCAGAGCGTGACCGCCTCGACCGCCACGGGAAAGCCCCGCGCGACGCGGACCACCCGCCCGAGCGCCACCCCCGCCGCCAGGCCCGCCTCGTGGCTGATGTCCGCGCGCTCCACGCTGGAGGCGCCGACCAGGTAGATGGGGAAGGCGTGGCGACCCAGGCCGATCCCCGGGCGGACGTACACCTGCTCCGGGTCGCCCACCTGCACCGAGGCCAGCAGCGACACGGTGTTGATCACCTCCGGGCGGCGGTTGACCTGGGTGGCGCCGAAATCGTTGATCACGGAGATGTCGGAGGTGCGCGGCTGCTCGTCGCCCAGGCCGTGCACGCCCACCTCCAGCACCGCCGCCAGCGAGCGGGAGAAGCCCCACCCCACGCGCCCGTGCAGCACCGGGCTCACGCGGTGGTTGCCGGCGTCGGGGTCGTTGATGGAGCCCATCCCTACGCCCACGCCCACGAACGGCCCGGCCTGCGCCCGCGCGCCCGCGGCGGAGATCGCGGCGGCGGCCAGCGCCACGGCGGCCGCGCGGAAGAGGATCGAACGCGTCATCTCGAAAAATCCCTGCGGAAGGTTCCCATCGCCGCCTCAGAAGTGGAAGTCGTGCACGACCTGCAGCCCCGTGGACCAGCGCGGGCGGGTGCTGTCCTCGCCCTGCGTCCACACGGCGATCCCCTCCACGTTCAGCGGGAAGCCGGGGATCAGGCGCACCTGCCGCCCCGCGGCCACGCCCGCCGCCAGCCCGGTCTCGAAGCCGGTGCCGGCGACCATCTGGTCGTTGCCGACCGGCGTCAGTTTGTCGTATGCATGCCGCGCCACGCCGACGCCGGGGCGCACGTAGAAGGTAGCCGGGTCGCCCACCTGCAGCGAGGCCATCACCCACTCGGTCTGCAGCTTGATCGCGCGCGGCGCCGGAACCGGCGGCCCGATGTCGGGGATGGACTGGTCCACCACCTTCAGGCTGCCGATGGCGTTGGCGCCGGCCTCCACCACCAGGCTGAGCGACGGCGTGAACGCCCACCCCGCGCGCAGGTGCAGCGCCGGGCTGATGTGCGACGCGTCGTTCCCCGGCTCGGCCGTCCTCCCCAGCCCCGCGCCCACGCCCACGAAGAACCCGCGCGGCCCGGCGGCCTGCGCGCGCCCCTGCGAAGGAATGGCCGCGGCGAGCGCGGCTGCCGTCAGGAGAATCGCGGATCGTACGTGGGTGATGCGCATGTGGGTATCGCTCGAAGGAGGGAGACGGGAGACTTGGGGTGGGGCCCGGCCGTCCGGCGGGCCGACCGTAAGAACGCGCGAGCGGGAACGGACGTGACTCACGGTGCCGGGTCGCGGAGGAGATTCCCAACGCCGACCGGATTGCGTCAGATAAACATGCGATTGTA
This sequence comes from Longimicrobium sp., assembly GCA_036377595.1. Lineage (NCBI taxonomy): Bacteria > Pseudomonadati > Gemmatimonadota > Longimicrobiia > Longimicrobiales > Longimicrobiaceae > Longimicrobium > Longimicrobium sp. The sequence goes on from DASUYB010000006.1 coordinate 23,932, forward strand.
ACGGGCAATCACGTTCGTCGTCTTTTCACGATCTCCCGCAAGGCAGCAAAGCAAACGCCTCAGGTTGGTGCGCGCCGCCCCGCCTTGCATCGCCCGGAAACCATCAGTTTGTCGACAGAAAATCTCCAAAAACAAATGGTTTCAACGAGTTCCGGGCCGTGGAGCGCTCCGGCCCGGGGCGTGCCATGCACGGACCCGCTCTCTCACCCCACCCACATTCCGGAGTACGCAGATGAAAGCAAGGCTCGCGCTGGTCCTGCTCGCATCCCTCGGCGCCGCCGCCTGCCGCGGCGCCGACGACATCACCCCCGCAGCCCCGGGCGACATGAGCGCCGCCGGCCAGCAGGACCTGCTCACCCTCGTCCCCACGCCCAGCCTCGACCGCGCGCAGTCGGGCCGGCTGGGCGCCGTGCAGGTGCGGCCGACCTCCGCCGAGGTGCACCTGGCGCGCATCGCCGCGGCTCCCGCCTCCATGCTGCGGCTGGGGAGCGTGGTCCGCCTGGGCCTGGCGCCGGGGCTGCAGGTGGTGGCCGACGGGCAGAACGCGGTTCAGCGCTCCGCCAACGACATCTCGTGGTCCGGCCCGATCCGTGGCGGCCACGGGTGGGTGCAGGCCGTGCTGATGAACGGCGAGCTGACCGCCACCGTGACCATCGGCGAGACGAAGTACGCCATCGAGCCGGTGGGCAACGGGCTGCACGCGGTGACGAAGATCGACCAGGCCGGCTTCCCCTCGGAGCACACCCCCGACAACCCCAGCGGCGCGCTGATCAGCAACACGCTCGACCGCGCCGTCGGCGCGATCCAGGCGTCGCGCTCCGACGCCGTCAGCGCGGCCGCGCTCAGCACCATCAACGTGATGGTGGTCTACACCGCCTCGGCGGCGACGCGGGCCGGCAACATCACCAGCAAGATCCAGCTGGCGGTGGACGAGACCAACCAGTCGTACGCGAACAGCGGGATCAGCATCAACTTCAACCGCGTGTACACCGGCCAGGTCACCTACACCGAGAACGGGACCTTCTCGCAGCACGTGAGCCGCCTGATGGGCACCACCGATGGCTACATGGACAACGTGCACTCGCTGCGGAACACCTACGCGGCCGACCTGGTGATGCTGGTGGTGAACGACACCGAGGCGTGCGGCCAGGCCGCGGCCATCAACGCCACCGCCACCTCGGCCTTCGCGGTTGCGGACCAGAGCTGCATCACCGGCTACTACTCGTTCGCCCACGAGCTGGGGCACCTGCAGGGCGCCCGGCACGACCGCTTCGTGGACGGCACGCTCACCCCGTACCAGTACGGCCACGGCTTCATCCCGTCGACCAAGAACTGGCGGACGATCATGGCCTACGGGAACAACTGCGCCAACTGCACGCGCATCCAGTGGTGGAGCAACCCGCTCAAGACCTACCCCTCCACGGGCCAGGTGATGGGCACTGCCACCTACGAGGACAACGCCCGCGTGCTGAACCTCACGGCGCCCACCGTGGCGGCCTTCCGGTAAGCTTCGGGGCAGGGAGATGGAATGGGAGAAGGGCGGGGCCGCCGCGGCGGCCCCGCCCTCTCTTTTGCGCTTCGACCGCGGCGACGCGACGTCACGCGGGCTGCGGCGCCCGCTGCGGCAGAGCGTCCTTGAGGATGGCCTCGCCCTTCACCAGCCACGACACGCCGAACGCAACGATCGCCACCGCCTCGCCCCAGAACACGAAGCTCGTCGCCCGCTCGACGTCGTCGCCCAGGAAGAGCTTGCCGGCCGCGATCAGGACGAGGCAGAGAACGATGATGACCCCGCAGGCCACGTAGACGCGGTTGCGCTGCTTCTTCTCGGGCGTGGGGTGCGGCTCGGACTTCGTGAAGAGGAAGATCGACATCACCGCCAGGATCACGAAGAACATCGTCGCCGCGCCGAAGTGGATGTAGCCGACCAGAGTGGGGTCGGGTGCGTTCGGCCCCGAGAAGAGGGTCACGGAATCGGGAGCGGGAATGCCGGTGTCGGTGGCCTCGCGCGACGCCTCCCAAGTCGGGAACAGGGCGACGAGGAGCGCGGCGAATCCCGCCAGGTTCGCGAGCAGGTTGTCGATGCGCTGGTAGCCGTTGTAGCAGATCAGGAATATGCCGACCGCGAACAGGCTGCCGACGAACACATCGCGCATCCCCGTGTGGAAGTAGGCGCTGATCGAGAGCTCGATCAGCTCCCGGCGTGCCGGCGTGGCGTGCAGGGCCAGCGCATCGCGCAGGTTCTCGCCTGCCACGAGGACGAACGGCAGCGCGATGCCGATGAATCCAATCGCCCGCCGCAGTGTCAGGAAATGCAGCACCTGGGCCGGCAGCGGCTCTCGCAATTTGCTCGCAGCGTGCGCAATCGTGCTTGCCATAAGACGCTCCCCATGGAAGGGTGTGGCTGTGCAAAGGGCACGATATCCAGTCTATGCTGCATGCGGGGGCGGACAAGAAAACGTTTGTCCGAACCGGAGCGGCCGGTCCCGCGATAAATTCTCCCCTCCACCGCTCCGCTCCTGCGGAGCGGTGGAGGGGCTGGGGGAGGGGGCCAGCCGCGGCGGGGCAGGATGTCATCCGGTCGAATGAGATCGGCCCCGCCCGGATGCATCCGGGCGAGGCCGATCTCGTCTTTTCGGGCGATCAGGACCGGGCGGTCAGAACGCCTTCACCTGCTCGATGGCCTTGAGGACGTCCTCGGGCTCGGGGAGGATGGCGCGCTCCACCTGCGGCGCGTAGGCCACCCACGTGTCGAGCGAGGCCACGCGCTTCACCGGCGCGTCGAGCCAGGGGAAGAGCTCGTCGGCGATGCGCGCCACGATCTCGCTCCCGATCCCCCAGCTGAGCGAGTCCTCGTGCGCCACGATCACGCGGTTGGTGCGCTTCACGCTCTCGGCGATCGAGTCCATGTCGAACGGGCTGAGCGTGCGCAGGTCGATCACCTCGGTGCTGATCCCCAGCTGCTCCTCGGCCATCTTCGCGGCCACGACGGAGCGCTGCACCAGCGCGCCGCAGGCCACCACGGTGACGTCGGTCCCCGGGCGCACCGTGCGCGCCTTGCCGAAGGGGATCATGAAGTTGGGGCCCGGATACACGCCCTTGTTGTAGACCTGGCGGTAGAGGTGCTTGTGCTCCAGGAAGAGCACCGGGTCCTCGCAGCGGATGGCCGTGCGCAGCAGCCCGGCCGCGTCCATCGCCGTGGCGGGGAGGACGACGCGGAGCCCGGGGCAGTGCGCGAAGATCGACTCGCCGGTCTGCGAGTGGTAGATGGCGCCGCCCTTCAGGTAGCCGCCGTAGGTCACGCGGATGACCACCGGGCTGGCGTAGGTGTTGTTCGAGCGGTAGCGCATGGTGGCCAGCTCGTCGCGGATCTGCATCATCGCCGGCCAGATGTAGTCGAAGAACTGGATCTCGACCACGGGCTTGAGCCCCCGCACCGCCATCCCCACCGCGCGCCCCACGATGTTGGCCTCGGCGAGCGGCGAGTTGAACACCCGCGTGCCGCCGAACTCGCGCTGCAGGCCGGCGGTCACCTTGAACACGCCGCCCTTCCCCTTCACCTCCTCCAGGATCTCCTCGCGGCTGCAGTCGGCCACGTCCTCGCCGAAGACCACGATGCGCGGGTCGCGCCGCATCTCGTCGCGCAGCGTGGCGTTGATCAGGTCGACCATCGTGGTCTCGTTCCCGCTGAAGCGCGGGTCGTCCTCGGTGTCGAACTGCTCGGCCGTGGGGTCCACGTCGGGCGAGAAGAGGTAGCGCATGGCCGTCGACGGGTCGGGCTGCGGCGATGCCAGCGCCTCGTCGGTGGCGCGCTGGATCTCGGCCACGACCTCGGCCTCGATCTGCTTGAGATCGTCCTCGGTCGCGTAGCCCAGCTGCTGGAGGAGCGCGGAGCAGCGCACGATCGGGTCGCGCTTCTGCTCCTCGGTGCGCATCGCGTCGGTCTTGTAGAACTTCTCGTCGTCGCTCAGCGAGTGGCTGTACGGGCGGATGACCTTCGCATGGACGAGGGCCGGCCCCCTGCGCTGGCGGCAGTGCTCCACCGCGCGGCCGATCACCTCGTAGCTGTCGACCACGTCGGTGCCGTCGCAGGTCTGGATGAACAGGTTGGGGAAGCCGGTCACCAGCTTGCTGATGCTGCCCCCCGCGGTGTTGACCTCCACGGGAACGGAGATGGCGTACTCGTTGTCCTCCACGATGTAGAGGACGGGGAGCTTGAGGTTGCACGCCGAGTTCAGGCTCTCCCAGAACTCGCCCTCGCTGGTCGTGCCGTCGCCGGTGGTCACCCACACGATCTCGTCGTCACCCGCGTGGGTGATCTCCACCAGCGGGTCGCCGACCCGCTTCGCGCGGATGCCGGCCTCGGCGGTGCCCACGGCCTGCAGGAACTGCGTGCCCGTGGGGCTCGAGGTGCTGACGATGTTCAGCGCCGGGTGGCCCCAGTGGCTGGGCATCTGCCGCCCGCCGCTGCCGACGTCGGCCTCGGCGCCCACGGCCTGCAGCAGCTGCTCGAGCGCCGTCATCCCCACGGCCAGGCAGAAGGCGCGGTCGCGGTAGTAGAAGTAGAACCAGTCGTGGCCGGGCTTCGCGTGCGCGGCCGCGGCCACCTGCACACCCTCGTGGCCGGCGCCGGAGATCTGGAAGAAGATCTTGTTCTGCTGCTTGAGCTGGATCTCCTTGTCGTCCAGCCGCCGCGCCAGGAGCATGGTGCGGTAGAAGCCGAGCAGGGTGTCGCGGTCCAGGGTGGTGGCCGGCTCCGCCGTGGGCTTCCTGCGGGTCGTCGTCGCCATGTGTCTGCCGATGCTGAATTCGTTCAGAGACCGGCCAAATTCGGCGCGGTCTTTCACTGTGTCCGGGTCGAGAATGGTACCAACATACCCCGCGTGCAGGTCCGGGGCCAGTGCGGGAGATCCAGCCTGTGGACACCCCGCACCGGGTCGGGAAAGGAGTGGAACGTGGCTGTGCGCTGGAGTCTACCAGCTTCCCGACAGGAAGGCCGACGCCTGCGCCGGAGTCGCGCGTACGAGCGCGACAGCCGGCTGACCGGTGCAGGATGCTGGCTCGCCCAGGCCGATGCGTGTCCGCTGGGCCTGTTCGGCGCCGGAGCATTGCGGCTTGAAATTCACCACCACGGACTCGGTCCGCTGGCAACAGGGCGAGCCGATGGTAACGGTGTAAGTGGTGGAAGACGAAATCGTACCCCCGGGATGCGTCACTGTCGGTTGCGCGACGTTCGGATTGCTCAGGTGCGTCGTCGGCGACCAGGCATAGGTGTAGCCCGGGATGCCCGGCCGGCCGATCACCGCGCTCTGCGAGCCGCCCGGGCATACCGTCACCGGCGGCGTGCCGGTGATGAACGCGCCGGTGAGCAGCCTTCTCGCGTAGAGTTGGTCCTTGCCCGACGGCTTGTAGCGGGTCCACGCGGTGATGGCGAGCCCCGATGAGAGCCCGATCCAAGGGTTCTCGTTGGATAAACCTGTACTCGAACTCACCTGGTAGTCGGGGAAGGCAACATCGTCGTAGGCATACTCCCGGACCATGATCGGCCCGGTGGCAGACTGGGTGTAAACGAGGGCATACTGTCCACACCGATTGGAGGACACCTGATAGATCGTTTTTGAGCCCGAATTGTTCAGGACGAACTGGGGTGGGCCGACGGGATTCCCGTTGTTGTCGTAGTGCCTGAAGTAGTAGTCCACGCCACCGGAAAGGCTCTTCTGCGAGGTCAGCACCGCGAAGAAGCCGGTGGGCTTGTAGATCAGCGCCTCGCCCCCCAGCTGACCGACATTGGTGCCTACGGTGATGGTGGACCCCTTAGGGACCCCGTTTGCCTGGTACCGCCGAACGTACTCCGTCGTCTGAACGGTTGGGTCTCCGCGGCGGTAGCTCACGATGAATTCGCCGGTGCAGAGAACGGCGATCATCGGGTCGCGCCCTCCCGATGGATCGACGGTGATTCGCGGGAGAAGCTGGGCACCTGCCGAGTTGAACTTCTGGACGTAGACCACCGGTATGGGAGATTGGAACGAGGTGTACGCGCGGTAGACGATGAGGAAATCACCATTGGGCATCGCGGCGATCTTCGGGTCCACGCCGTAATCGAACTGCTGCGGCGAGCCGACCGAGAGGCCCGCGGCCGAATATCGCTGGAAGAAGAGCTGGTGGCTGATATGAGATGGGATGCGCTCGCATTGTAGATGTACCGATCATACACAACCACGAAGGTGCCGTCGTCGTTTACCGCTGTCTCAATGTCGCTGTAAAGGCCGTTCGTGCTCGGTGAAACGAGAATCTGTCCGGCCACGGGATCTCCCGCTTGGTCGAAGGGCCGGGTGTAGAGCATACAGCTAAAGCCGTTGCACAGGGTACCCGATGGATCTGGTGCGGGCTTATCTCCCCAGACGACCACGTAACGGGAGTTCGCGGCCACCCCGATACCTCGAACGAAGCCGTAGCTGGCGGCGCTATTCACCAGGTGCTCCCCGCAGCCGGGTGTGCACATGACGGTGATCGAGACCAGCGCGCCCGCAAACCATCGCCTGGCAGCCGGGCGTGTGAAGGCAGCCGGGCGCGATCGAGGGAAGCCGCATAGGTGGTGGGGGAGGTGCATGTTGAACCGGGCCATGACGGGTCTCCATGAAGGGGGAAGATGAACTGCCGGCCATAGAAGTAGTGAAAGATCGTCGCGCAGCGGCAGCACCGCAATAAAGACGTTTCCGCCGCAGGAGGGCGATCTGGTCGCTCGCCTCAGGGGTCGGAGGCTCGTGCTGCACCGCGGCGCCGGGAGGCCGCCACCACGATGGACAACACCACCGCCAGCGCCACGAACGCCAGCCAGCCGTCCACCAGCTTCCTCGTCCCCCAGAACACCGGGTCCACGCCGGGGACGCCCTTGGTGAGGAAGCCGTAGAACTTGAGCCAGAAGATCCAGCCGGCGTGGATGCCGATGGAGGTCAGGATGTCGCCGGTGAAGTGGTAGGCGAGGCCCAGGACCACGCCCGCCAGCGTCAGGTTCAGCAGCGCGGGGACGAGGCCGCCCGGCTGCGCCATCCCCGCCAGCATCGAGGGGAGCACGCGCAGGCCGGAGAGCCAGTCGATCACCGGCGGATTGGCGGGGCGCGCCATGAAGTGCACGACGGCGTAGATCAAGCTGCTGGCCACCAGCGCGGCGCCCCACGGCATCGCCCGGCGCAGCCCGCCGAAGATGGCGCCGCGGAAGAGCAGCTCCTCCATGACCGCCACCACCAGCGCCGTGGCCAGCGCGCCGGCGAACTGCGCGGCCAGCTGCCCCGGCGTGCGCGCGAGGTTCAGCGCCCGCCCACCGCCCGCGATCGCCACCGCGCACACGGCGGCGAGGGAGAAGAATCCCAGCGCGAAGCCGACCGCGACCCGTCTCCAGCGGATGTTGCGCGGGTCGAGCCCCACGTCCGCCCAGCGCCGGATCCCCGACGCGCGGACGTAGAAGGGGATGCCGGCGAGCGCCGCCAGCAGCAGCGCGCGGTTCACCACGCGCGCGAAGAGCGTGCGCGCGAGCCCCGTTCCCGGCGCGACGGCCTGCAGCGCATGGTACAGCCACGGCGCCAGCAGCGCGCCGCCGATGAAGACGAAAACGAGGAAGCCGATCAGCGCCAGGATCGGCCGTCCGTCCCCCTCTCGGCGCGCGTCGATCGACGTCGTCACTTGATGGCGCCCGGGTGGCCGAGCAGGCGGCGGAGGATGCTGATCTGCCCGACGTGGTACAGCTCGTGGCCCAGCATCAGCGCCAGCCGCTGGCCGAGCGGGCCGCCGCGCCCGGTCTCCTCCGCCAGCCGCTCCGGCGTCATCTCCGCGAACCCGTCCGACAGCGCCGCGCGCGCCCGCTCCATCGCCTCCAGCAGCTGGTCCAGCGGCACGGCGCCGTCCCCGTCCGTCACCGGCGCGCTGCCGCGGTCGTAGCGCGCGTCGAGCTCCGCGCCCCACACCGGCCCGCGTCCCATCAGCCGCAGCATGTGGTTGCGGTGCGTGACGATGTGGCCGAGCATCCAGTTCACGCAGTTCCCGCCGCCGGGCGGCTGCGCCAGCGCGTCGTCGTGCGTCAGTCCGTTGAGATTGGCCTGGGCGGCGCGGGTCTCGAAGGCAAGCATCGCCTGCAGGAGCGCGGATTCCACGGAATCGCCTCACGGGGATTGGGTTCGGAGATGCGGCCGGAGCGGCGGACATCTTACCATCCCCGCGCCGCTTCCGTAATGTTTCCCACGCATCGCGAAGGCTCGGCGGGAGATGTCCCGGCGGCCTCCCGGCGATTTTTCTTGTGTCCCCCTGCAAGGCGGGTCCATATTTCGTCCGATCCCACCGCAACCGAAGCCGCGCCGTCCCCCCGCGCCCCGGCCGCCGCGGAGGTTGCGCGCGGCGTATGGCGCGTCACCACGCCCATGCCCGGCCGCCCGCCCGAGGTGCACGCGTACCTCGCGGACCTGGGCGAGGGGAGATGGATGCTGGTGGACGGGGGACTGGGGACGGACGACGCGTGGGCCGCGCTCGAGGCCGGCGTCGCCTCCATCGCCGGGGGATGGGACGCCGTCGCGGTGCACGTGGTGACGCACATGCACATGGACCACGTCGGCTTGGCCGCCCGCGTCCGCGCAACGACCGGCGCGCCGGTGCTGATGGGAAGGCTGGACGCGGAGCGGATGGAGCACGCGGCCGCGCATCCCGAGGAAGAGGCGGAATACCGCCGCGACCTGTTCCGCCGCTGCGGCGCGTCCGCGGAGTGGATCGACGCGGTGGAGAGCGGCCGCGCGAGCGCCCAGTCCCTCGCGCCGCCGGTGACGGTCGACGCGACGCTGGACGGCGACGAGGGCGACGTCCCCGGCGCGGACGGGTGGAGATACGCGTGGACGCCGGGGCACACCGCGGGGCACGTCTCCCTGCATCGCCCCGCCGACGGCTTGGTGATCGCGGGCGACGCGGTGCTTCCGCGCATCACCCCCACCCTGGGGGTGAACCGCCAGCGCGCGGACCCGGTGGGCGATTACGTCGCGGCGCTGGGACGGCTGGAGGCGCTCCGGCCGCGCATCGTCCTCCCCGGCCACGGCGACCCCGTGGCGGACGACGGCGCCCGCCTCCGCGAGCTTATCGCCGCCGCCGAGGGCGAGACGGAGACGGTCGCGTCCCTCGTCTCCGGCGAGCCGGCGAGCGTTTGGGAGATCGTGGACCGGCGCTGGCCGGGGCGCGAGATGGGCGCGGGAACGCGGATGCTGGCGCTGCGCGAGACGCGCGCGCACCTGGACCGTCTCGCGGCGATGCGGCGGGTGGCGCGCGAGGACGGCGCGGAGGGGGCGGACCGCTTCCGCCGCGCGCCGGCGGGGTGACACACCAACGAAGGGGCCCATGGTACAGAAGATCTTCCTGCTGCTGCTGCTCTGCGTGGCCGCGGTCGTGCTGGTGCCTTCGCTGCGCGAGCGCGTGTGGCCGAAGGTGCAGCCGGCACTGAACCCGCTGTACGAATGGAGCGCCAAGACCCGCGTCAACGAGATCCGCGACCTGGTCAAGCGTGCCGACGCCATCGGCCACCCGGTGCCCGCCGGCGCCGGGTTCGCGGCCTTCGTGGACCGCGAGGACATGCAGCAGAACGCGTCGGAGGACCCCTGGGGCATGCCGTACTACATCGTGTTCAGCGGCACCTCGTTCCAGGTGGGCTCGGCGGGGAAGGACCGGCAGGCGGGAACGGCCGACGACATCCTCTCCAACCCCGACGCCATCACCCACGCACCCGAGGGCGGACGGCGCTTCTGAGGAGACGGATCGGACGCGGAGAATGAGATCTCGAACCGTGAGAGGGAGGGCGGGGGACGCATGCTGAAGGTGGGGCTTACCGGCAACATCGCCGCGGGGAAGAGCACCGTGGCCAACGTGTGGCGCTCGCTGGGCGGCACCATCATCGACGCCGACGAGCTGGCGCGGCGCGCGGTGGACCCGGGGACGCCGGCGTTCGCCGCCATCGCCGCGGAGTGGAGCGAGGTGGTGGAGCCGGGCGGGGGGCTGGACCGCGCGGCGCTGCGCCGCATCGTGTTCGCCGACCCCGGCGCGCGCGAGCGGCTGGAGCAGATCGTGCACCCGGCCGTGGCCGCGCTGCGCGGCGAGCTGTACGCCGAGGCCGAGGCGAGGGGCGAGCGCGTGATCGTGGCCGACATCCCCCTGCTGTTCGAAGTGGGGCTGGTGGACGAGTTCGACGTCGTCGTGCTGGTGGACGCGCCCGAGGAGGTCCGCCTCGTCCGCCTGGTCGGCGATCGCGGGCTGGACCCCGAGGAGGCGCGCCGGATGATCGCCGCGCAGATGCCGGCCGAGCTGAAGCGCGCGCGCGCCGACTACGTGGTCGAGAACACCGGCTCGCTGGGCGAGGTGGAGCGCCGCGCGCGCGACGTGTGGCTGGAGCTGCAGCTGCGCGCGGCGGAGCGGGCGCGTGGCTGAGCCGCGCCGCCTGCGGGTGGAGATGCACTGCCACACCCGCGCATCGAAGGACTCGCTGAACCCCTACGAAGGCATCCTGCGGGCCATGGACGCCGCCGGCATCGACCGGCTGGTGGTGACCGACCACGACCGCATCGACGGCGCCTTCCGCCTCCGCGACCTCGCGCCCGACCGCATCATCGTGGGCGAGGAGGTGCGGACGGGGGAGGGGCCGGACCTGATCGGCATCTTCCTGACCGAGCTGATCCCCAAGTACACGCCGATGCGCGAGACCTGCGAGCGGATCCGCGCGCAGGGCGGCGTCGTCTACGTCCCCCACCCCTTCGACAAGCGGCGGCGCGGCGGCGGCGAGCTGCTGGACGGGATCGCGGATCTCGTCGACGTGGTGGAGGCGCACAACGCGCGCACCTTCAAGCCCGGGATCAACGCGCTGGGCGAGGCGTGGGCGCACGAGCACGGCAAGCTGCTGGGCGCCGGCAGCGACGCCCACACGCTGGGCGAGATCGGCACCGCCTACGTCGAGGTGCCGCCCTTCGAGCACACCCGCGACTCCTTCCTGGGCGCGCTGGCCAGCGCCACGCTGGTGCGCGGCACCTCGCCCTTCCGCGTCACCGTCTGGTCCAGCTACGCTACCCTGCGCAAGAAGATCGTGCCGGAGTAGCACCCTTTCATTTTCAGGTCCTTTCAGCAAATTCCATCCGTCTGTCGTATGGGCAGATGTACATCGAATCACGTCGTACCAATCCTGGAAAATTACAGGCCTCACGCGGAGACGCGGAGAACTTCTACCTAGTCTCCTCCCCGTGCGTGAGCACCTATCCTTTCCGCATCCGCCCTCAGATGGGCGCAAGCACGTCTCATGGCTCAACCCACAGGCATGGAGGCGATCATGTTCAGCCCGACCAGGCGCAGCGCCGGCCCCACCGATCTCGATGAGCTGCAGCAGTACGTCAACGCGTTCAGCCGCTCGTCCGATCGCGCGCGATGGGCACTCTACGTGGTTGTCATCGCGACTGCCCTGATCGGAATCGCGAACTGGAACGTCCAGGAATGGGGGTGGCCCCGGCGGCGGATGGACAAATGGTTTCCCGATTCCGCGGTCACCCGTGCGCAGTCCGCGACGCCGGCTCCCGGACGCACCCCCGCCTCCTCCCAGGCCGCAACGGTGCATGACAGGTTCCTCGAAATCCGCAACGAAGAGTACGTGCGGCAGTTCGCGTCCAGAGCGCTTCTGCCCTCGTCGCCGATTCCCGGGGTTTACATCGATGTCAACGACATGGGCGTGCTCGGAGGAGGTGCGCTCGTGCTGCTCATGTGGGTGCTCGTCCTCTGCCTGGACCGCGAGCACGAGAACCTGTATCTGGCACTGTACAAGGTCCGGCGTCTTTGCGACGAACACCCGCCTGAGGCCTCGCCGCACCCGGGCGACACACCGGCAAACCTGCTGTACCATGCGCTGGCCATGGGCCAGGTCCTGAGCTCTCCGCCCACGCTGGCGCAGTGGGGGCGCCGCGCGCTCTTTCACAGGATCTGGATCGTGTTCTTCTTCCCCGCCCTGATCTATGGCTGGCTCGTGATCACGAACTTGCAGACGGGAGATGTGGCCCTGAAATACCAGGCCCCGGTCTTCCGTTTGGCGGTGGTTCAGGTGGTGCTGGGCGTGCTGATCGTCTCCTTTTCTGTGCACGCATCCCTCACCACGCGCGCAATGGGCCAGCGGTGGGAGAGGATGTTTTTCAGGATCAACCCGCGGCGGAGGATGGTCTCGCCGATGAGCGGCGCCGACTGGCTCAGGCTCCGCTGGCCGTGGCTCCGGCGGCGCTCGGAGGAGCAGGGGAAGCTCATCACCGAGCTCGTGGACACGATCGAGAAGGCGAAGCCGGAGACGATCCGCCGGACCGGCACCACGCCCACGATCACGCACGTCGAACGGGTGCCGGGGTCGGTGCTCGGGCGCTCCGAGAGAGTGATCCATCGGGGCAACATGGAGCGGATGACGCGGATCATCGAGCGGCAGGGGGTCAAGCTCGCCCGGAAGTGGTGCGAGGACAACGAGGTCGAGTTCGTCGGGCTCAGGAACTTCAACAAGGTGCTGAACCGCTTCGACGGCAGCCGCTGGGAAGTAGCCGGAAAGTGGACCTTCCGGTATCGGTGAACCGCTCCTCCGTCGTTCGAGGGTTCGTTTTTCGATAGCTTGGTCGATCGCGCTGGAGACCCATCCGAAACCTGGCCTGCTCGCCGTTGAGAATCCTTACCTGGAACTGCTGCCGCGGGCCGTTCGCGGCGAAGACCGACCTCCTGCGCGCGCTGGCGCCGGACATCGCCGTGGTGCAGGAGTGCGCGCGGCCGGCCGAGGAGTCGCACCGCCTGCGCTGGGTGGGCGACAACCCGCGGCAGGGCGTGGCGGTGATGGGGGGCGACGGCTGGTCCGTCGAGCCGATCGCGGTGGCGGCGGAGACGAAGAAGTGGATCGTCCCGTTCCGCGTCAGCGGGCCGGTGGATTTCACCCTGGTGGCCGTATGGGCGCTGCCGGACCGGAGCAGCTACTCGCGCATGGTCTGCCACGGGATCGACGCGCTGTCGGACCTCGTCTCCAGCGGCCCCACGGTGGTGACGGGCGACTTCAACGCGAACCCCGTCTTCGACGGCAAGCGCAGGGACTGGACGTACGCCACCATCGAGGCGCGGCTGCACGCGCACGAGCTGGCGAGCGCATACCACGAGTTCCACCGCGAGGCGCCGGGCGAGGAGTCGCGCGCCACGTACTACCACATGTGGCGGCGCGACCTCGCCTATCACCTCGACTACTGCTTCGTCCCGCGCGCGTGGCTGCCTCGCATCGCGGACGTCGGCGTCGGCTCGTACGAGGCGTGGGAGGGGCGCAGCGACCACCGGCCGGTGATCATCGATCTCGGGGGAAGCGGGATGGACCGCGTCGGCGCCGAATCCGAAGAAGATCCGACGGTCTCCGCCCCGGCGCCGCGGCCGGGCCGACGAAACACTTGATGGGGGAAGCGCGCGGGCTAGATTGCGCACGGCGCGCAATTCGCATGCAAGGACGCCAGAGAGGCGCCGCACGGTCGCGTTCGCCACTCGCCTTCATCCAGGGAGGAGCCACCCATGAAGCTTCCCCGCCTCGTCTACGGCGGCGCTGCCCCGGCCTCGCTCCAACGTGCCTCGCGGTGGATGCCCGCCCCCGCGCCCGGCGTGGTGCCGCAGACGTGCGAGCAGGGGTGCACGTGCATGACCACGCACGCCGCCGACCTGAACCCGTACCGCTACCAGCCGTGCAGGTCGACCGTCCCCAACCAGCAGTGCATGTGTCTGCGGAGCCGGGACGGGGCGTTCACCTGCGCCGACGCCGAGTCGATGCAGGCCTACCTCGCGCTGCACAACGGTGCGAACCCGGATGGCTGGGGCCTGGCCAACGGCTACGTCTGCCGGGTGGAGCTGGACGACCGGGTTCGCGATCCCATCCTGGTCGGCACCCCCATCTACGTCAACAACTGATCCGGCCGCAACGGGAGCCGACTCGGCGCGAGGTCGGTCTCGTCGCCAGCCGCAGGACACGCGGAGAAGAACCGGACGGCGCGGCGAAGCTCTGCGCTTCCTCCGGCACTTCTCCATTCCTCCGCGTACGCCCCTTCCTTTCCTCCGTCGTCCGCCGCGAACGCCGTGCGGTTTCCGATGGAAGCGGTGCGCGCTACCTTCGTCGCTCCACATCCACCGAAGTCTGCTGAGATGGAACGACGATGACGGACTACGGCACTTCCTCACGACGCGAGGCCCCGGTGGACCTCGCGTCGGTGTTTCTGGGGCCCAAGGCGGAGAACGCCGACGTGTTCGAGCGGCTGCTGCTGGAGGCCGTGCGCGACCACGTGTTCTGGCGCCGCAACTTCCACCCCGAAGATGGCTTCGAGGTCACCGAGGCGCGCAAGCGCACGCCGGCCTACGAGCGCTCCATCACCACCCTGGCGCAGGAGCTGATGGGGTTGCTGGGCGAGCTGAAGGCCGGCGTGCCCTTCTTCAGCCCGCGCTACATCGGGCACATGTCGAGCGACCTGACGATGGCCAGCCTCGTCGGGTACTTCGCCACCCTGCTGTACAACCCCAACAACGTGGCCGCCGAGGCCAGCCCGGTGACCACGCGCATGGAGCTGGAGGTGGCCGACCAGCTGGCGCGGATGATCGGCTACGATCCCCCGCGCCACTGGGGCCACCTCACCTCCGGCGGCACCGTCGCCAACTTCGAGGCGCTCTGGGTCGCCCGGAACGTGAAGTATCTCCCCGTCGCGGTGCGCTGGGCCGCGGACGAGCTGAGTCTCGCCGACGTGGGCGTGCGCCTTCCCGCCGGCGGCGGCGCGGACCTGCGCGCGATGGACCTCTGGCAGCTGCTCAACGTCACGCCGACGGACGCGCTGGACCTGGTCGAGCACTTCCGCGAGCGCGTGGGCGACCCGAACGCCGCCGCGGCGGCGGTGACGCGGCACTCGCTTGCCGGGCTCGGCTACCAGGAGTTCGGCCGCCGCCTGGCCGCGCAGTTCGGCGACTCGCTGCCGGCCGCGGCGGTGCTGGTGCCGTCGACCGCGCACTACTCGTGGGAGAAGATCTGCCGCGCCCTGGGGATCGGCGGGGCGCAGCTGGTGCACGTGCCCGTCGACCGCCGCTTCCGCATGGACCCCGACGCGCTGCGGGCGGGGCTCGCGACGCTGGCGGAGAGTCGGCAGCCGGTGATCGCCTGCATCTCGGTGATCGGGACCACGGAGGAAAGCGCCGTCGACCGGCTCGACCTCGTGGCCGAGGTGCGGGACGAGGCGGCGCGGCGGCACGGGGTGGCGTTCCATCTCCATGCCGACGCGGCGTGGGGCGGCTATGCGGCGTCGATCACGCTGGGCGCCGACGGCGAGCGGCGCAGCTACGAGCAGGCGCTGGCCGACTACGCGCCCGAGCCGTGGCCCGAGGAGGGCGTGTACCGCGCGCTGGCGGCGCTGGGGCGCACCGACTCGGTCACCATCGATCCGCACAAGCTGGGGTTCGTGCCCTACCCGGCGGGCGCGGTCAGCTTCCGCGACGTGCGCGTGCGCGACCTGGTGGCGGTGGAGGCGCCGTACGTGTTCCACGAGGGCGGGAACGCGGCGTCGTACATCGGCCGCTTCATCCTCGAGGGCAGCAAGCCCGGCGCGGCGGCCGCGGCGGTGTGGATGAGCCACAAGGTTCTGCCGCTGGACGCGCGCGGATATGGCCGCCTGGTGGGCGAGACGGCGCGCGGCGCGCACCTCCTGCACCGCCGCATCTCCGCGGGCGACTGGGCGCCGTTCCGGCTGGTGCCGCTCCCCGAGCCCGACCTCAACATCGTCTGCTTCGCGGTGGGCCACCCGTCGCTGGCCACGCTGGAGGAGACGAACGCGCTGGCGGACCGCGTCTACGGCGCCATGAGCGTGGCGGCCGGGCGGTCGGCGCGCGACCTGGAGTACGTGGTGACGAAGACGGTGCTGCGCGCGCACGAATACGGACGCGCCGCGGAGCCCATCGTGCGCGCGCTCGGCTTCACCTTCGACGACTACGAGCGCGCGGGCGGCGTGGCGGTGATCCGCTGCACGGTGATGGATCCGTTCTTCGCGGCGGGGCGGGGGAGGGAGGACTTCGTGGCCGGCTTCGCGCGCGCCCTCCGCAGGGTTCTGGAGCAGGTTCTCTGAAAAGAATGGGCTCACGCAGAGTCAGCAGAGTCAGCAGTTGAACTGCAGTTTACTGCTGACCCTGCTAACTCTGCGTGAGGCAATTCTGTTTGGATGGGTGGAATAGAAACGGCGGCCGCACCACGCACGGGTGCGGCCGCCGCTCCTTCTGTCCCCTGTCCCCTACGACTCGTCCTCGCGGGCGGCGCGCAGGTACTCGGCCAGCGAGGCGGGCGTCAGGTTCGAGAGCTGGCGCACGATGTCGGCGATCTGCTCGGCGACGGGGGCCTTCGGGTCGCGCGTCAGCTCGTCGTCGAAGTCGAAGGCGGCGGGCTCGTCGTCTTCCTCGTCCTCCTCGGGCGGCGAGGTGAGGTCGAGCCCGCTCAGCGGCTGGAACACCAGCGTCACGCCGAGCGCCGAAGGCTCGTCCTCGCCGGGGAAGATCTCCGCCTCGGCCAGGTACATCTGCCCGCCCTCCTCGAACAGCCGGAAGCCGAACACCACCCCGTCGACTTCCTCGCTCTCGCCGTGATCGTGCGCATGGTCGTGATCCGTCATCCCGTCCTCTCCCGGCTTGTAGTCCACGTGCGCAGGCCGCCCCGGGCCTGGGGCCACCAAGATAGCCGCTCCCGCCTCGGTCCGTAAGGCGCGTCCGGGTCCTTCATCTTCCGGGCCAAAACATCAGGGGACAGGGCACGGGGGACAGGGAACAGGGGAGACGAACGGACAGGTGCGCGGCATCCCCCGTCCGCTTATCGTCCCCCGCAGTGGTGGGGATGGCGATCTCGAATCGGGAGACGGGGGATGGAGCACTGGATCTGCACGACGTGCGGGACGCAGCACGCCGCGTCGGAGACGCCACCGGCGCGCTGCGAGATCTGCACCGACGAGCGGCAGTACGTGAACCCGCAGGGGCAGCAGTGGACCACGCTGGCGCGCCTCCGCCGCACGCACCGCAACACCGTGCGCATGGAGGGCGAGGGGCTGATGGGGATCGGGATGGAGCCGGCGTTCGGCATCGAGCAGCGCGCCATCCTGGTCCGCGCGCCGGGCGGCAACGTGCTGTGGGACTGCATCTCGCTGCTCGACGACGCGCTGGTGGAGATGATCCGCGGCATCGGCGGCCTGCGCGCCGTCGCCATCTCCCACCCGCACTACTACACGTCGATGGTCGAGTGGGCGCGCGCGTTCGGCTGCCCCGTCCTCCTCCACGCCGACGACCGCGAGTGGGTGATGCGCTCCGATCCGTCGATCGAATTCTGGGAGGGGGAGACGAAGGCGCTGGGCGACGGGCTGACGCTGGTGCGCTGCGGCGGCCACTTCCCCGGCGCGTGCGTCCTGCACGTGGCACGGGGCGACGGCGCGCTGCTGACGGGCGACACGCTCAACGTGCGGCCGGATTTCCGGCACGTGAGCTTCATGTACTCGTTCCCGAACCTCGTCCCGCTCTCCGCCGCCGAGGTGCGCCACATCGCGGACGTGCTGGAGCCGTACCCCTTCGCCGATGTCCACGCCGCGTGGTGGGGGATGGTGATCCGCGGCGACGGCAAGGAGGCGGTGCGCCGCTCCGCCGAGCGCTACATCGCCCACCTCGAGGGCTGCGCGCGGGCCGATGCTCCGGCCGATGCTCCGGCCGATGCCCGCGCGATCGGGAGCGATTCGTGAGCGGATGCCCGGTCGCCTACGGTCGCTGCGGCGCGACGGACTCGTCTTCCAGGCGGATCATCCACCGGCCGTCGCGGCGCAGCAGGAGGCCGGTGTAGGACATCTGGATGGTGCGGTCGGGAAGTCCCCAGTCGAAGAGCCCGGTCACCACGACCGCGTCCGGACCGGCGGCCTCGTACGAAAGGTCGCGCCAGGCGAAGCTCGCCGGCGGCTGCCAGCGGCCGCGGTAGATGGCGATGATGGAATCCGTGGGGAGCAGCTTCTTTCGCCCGTTTCCCACGAAATACACGCCGCGCGGATCGTAGCGGGCGATGATGGCGTCTCGGCGGCCCTGGGCCAGGTCCGCGGCGTACTCCCGCATGAACGCCTCCGTCTCGGACACCAGCGCCGCCGCCGCGGCGCGCTCCGTTGCCGGTGTGCGCACGTGGACGGCGCAGGCCCCGAGCGCGAGCAGGACCAGCGGTGCGAATCTGCGCGGCAGACGGCGCATCGGTTCGTCTCCGGGGTGGGCGTGGCGGAACGGCGAGATCCCACACAAACTCACGCGCCCATCCTGCACACGCCAGATCGGCCGTGCCCGTTTCGAGGATTCAGTCTGGATCCTGATTTTCCTGAACCAGAGAATCTCACACGGAGGAAACGGAGGTAACGGAGGAACTGCGATCGCGTTTAGTTCCTCCGTTACCTCCGTTCCCTCCGTGTGAGTCACTCTTCAAGGATGTCAGAATGCACACTGAATCCTCGATTCTGGATCAGTTCTCTGCTGACCCTGCTGACTCTGCGTGATCCCCAAAAGGGAGACTTCTCCCGCACGGCAATCCGCGCGGGCGCGACGGACGTAGAATCGCGTGTGTGGCTCATCATCCCCCCGTCCGAAGGAGGCCCGAAGTGCGCGCGATCTTCCTTTCCCTCGTCCTGCTCGCCACCCTGGGCTCCGCCGCCGCGGCGCAGGACCCCGCGACCGACGTCCAGCCGCGGCTCCTCTCCACGCTGCGGCAGATCAACGACGCCTTCGCCCGGCACGACGCGGCGGCCGTGCGGCGGATGCTGGCGGACGGCTTCACCTCCACCGAGTCGGGCGGCAGGGTGTTCGACGCCGAGCAGGTGGCCGGACGCGCGGCCAACAATCCGCCCGACCTCGTCGTGCGCGAGGAGATACTGGAGCCGTCGACCACGGTGAGCGCGAGCGGCGACAGCGCGACCATGCGCTACCGCAGCGTGCTGGCCGTCGAGCAGGCCGGCCGCTCGCTCGGCACGCAGCGCGCGTGGGCCACGGCCCACTTCGTCCGTCGCGGCGGCGAGTGGCTGCTGGCGGCCATGCGCATGGAGCCGGACGAGGGGTCGTGAGCCCGCCGGTGGATGGCGCCGCCGGGTTGCGCGGGTGTCGCCGCCGCCCGATCATCCCGGCCCGCTCCCTCCATCGACGACGGAAGGTTGACGATTCGCATCCGGACCCGTGGCGAGGCGGCGCGCGTCTACATCGCGCTGCTGCTCGTGCAGATCTTCTTCGGCGTGCTGCCGATCGTGGTTAAGGTGGTGCTGCGCGAGCTGTCCAGCCCCGCGCTGGCCCTCCTCCGCGTCACCGGCGCCGCGCTCCTCTTCCGCGTCCTGCACGCCCTGCTCGTCCGCGAGCGCATCCGCGACCGGCGCGACTACTGGATGCTGGCGGCGTACGCGGTGTTCGGGGTGATGCTGAACCAGATCCTCTACATCACCGCGCTCTCGCTCACCACCGCCACGGCGGCGCAGACGATGGTGACCGCCGGGCCCGCCATCACCCTGCTGATCGCCATCCTGGCGCGGAAGGAGACCGCCACGCGCCTGAAGTGGGCGGGGATCGCGGTGGCCGGCGCGGGCGCGCTCTGGCTCGTCGGCGCCGGCGCGGCGACGGGCGGGATGCTGGGGAACCTGCTCGCGCTGGCGAACGTGGCCGCGTACAGCGTCTACCTGGTGATCTCGCGCGGGCTGCTGCGGAAGTACGACGCGCTCACCGTCATCACCTGGGTGTTCACCTTCGGCGCGCTGGGGATGCTGCCGTGGGGGATCGCGCCGCTGGCGCGCGAGGTGGCGGGGATGCGCGCGGAGACGTGGGCGGCCGTCGCCTTCATCGTGGCGCTGCCCACGGTGGGCGCGTACTGGCTGAACGTGTTCGCGCTCAAGCGGGTGGAGTCGAGCGTCGTCTCCGTCTTCGTCTACCTGCAGCCGGTGCTCACCGCGGCGGTGGCCGTGCCCGTGCTGCACGAGCGCGTGTCGCCGCGGCTGATCCCGGCCGCGCTGCTGATCTTCGCCGGGGTCACGCTGACGGTGCTGGAGGGCCGCCGCGAGCGCCTGCGCCGCGGCGAGCTCCCCTCGCCCGCGGAGCAGGAGATGGTGGAGCCCTGAGCGCGGCGTGAGGATTGACGCCACGCGTCGAAGTCTCCATAAAATGGACGATCGAACGTACACTGCAGGAATGAATCATCTGCTACAAAAAAGAGGACCAGCCTTGATCGGAAATTGAGCTGTGATTGTCACCAATTGTGCGACAGCGTAAATAGAGGTCATAACGTTCCTTCTGCGTGATCGAATCCCCTCCACATACAAACGTTCCTTCCGCAATCGTTTACAAGTGGATCTGTAGACAAAGTGCTGGGGGTGGCGTGTTCGGCAAACCTTCCTTAGCTTCGGTCTGCCGCTCCGAAACGTGTCCGATCCGGCGCAACCCGAAACTGTGTTCTGATACGCGGACGGGCGGCTTCAGTCGAACTTACGGACAAACGCATGTTTGCTGAGACGCAGGGTGTGGACACCGTCCACCCGCGTCGTCCAACCCCACCACGGATCCGCGCACGGCGCATTTTGCGCCGCCGCGCGATCGGGAGGTGCAGCTTGCGCCCGTTCAGGAACGTCGCCGTCGTCATCTCCGCCGCCGTGCTGTCCGCGCGTCCCCTCGCCGCGCAGGACCCGCACGCCGGCCACGCCGCCCATGCGGACACCTCCGCGCCCCGGGCCGGCGCTCCGTCCGCACATTCCCCCGCAACCGGCCACGCCGCGCACGCCGCGGCGCGGCCCGCGTCCACGCGCGCCGACGCCACGGCGGTGCGCGTGCTCCGCGCCGAGGTCGTCGCCCGCGGCGAGGGCGGCGGCGCGGCGGTGCAGGGCGGCGAGACGGAGCTGCGCGTGCGCGTCACCGACCCCGCCACGGGGCAGCCGGTCTCGCGCCTCCTGCCCTCCGCGTGGATCGACGTGCGGCGGTCGGCGGGCGCCACGACGCAGCGCGAGTGCGAGCAGCGCATCGGCGCGCTGAACGAGAGCGCGATGATGGTGAAGCACGGACAGATCTCCCTGGCCACGCCGGTGGAGGACCTGAACGGGCACGTGCTGGCCGTGCTCGCGCGGCAGCCGGTGGTCGCCGTGATCGACCCGCTGAAGGGGTTCGGGCGCACGCGCCTGCTGGCCGCCGTCCCCCTCCCCGCGCCGGGCGCCGACTGGGCGTCGACGCCGGACGACCGCCTCCTCTTCGTCTCCATCCCCGACAGCGGGGTGGTGGCGGTGATCGACACGCACGACTGGAAGGTGCGCGCGCGCATCCCCGCCGGCACGCGTCCGATGCGCGTGGCGATGCAGCCCGGCGGGCGCCGCGTGTGGGTGTCGACCGAGGGCGCCGAGCCGGGCGTGGCGGTGATCGACGCGGAGCGGCTGGAGGTCGTCTCGCGCTTGGCCGCCGGCGCGGGGCCGCACGCGATCGCCTTCTCCGACGACGGCGCGCTGGCGTTCGTAACGGCACGCGGCGCGGGGACGGTGACCATCGCGGACGCGGCGAGCGCGCGGGTGGCGGTGGTGGTGCGCACGGGCGACGCGCCGGTGGACGTGGCCTGGTCGCCCACGCTGCGCCAGGCCTTCGTCGCCAACCAGGGCGACGGGACGGTCGCCGTGATCGATCCCGCGCGCGGCGCGATGGTCGGCCGCATCCAGTTCGCGCCGGGGATCGCCTCCATCCGCTTCGCGCCGGAGGCGGCGGACGCGCACGCCGCGCACGGCGATGCCGACGCGGGGCCGCGGCCGGGCGGGCGGCTGGCCTTCATCGTCAATCCCCGCGCGGGGACGCTGGAGCTGTACGACGCGGTGACCCGGCGCAGCCTGCGCTCGCTGAGCGGGGCCGCGCAGGTGGACCAGGTCACCTTCACCTCCTCTTTCGCGTACGTGCGCGCCGCGGGAACGCCGCAGGTGGCGATGATCCCCCTCGCCAACCCCACCGCGGGGGCCACGGGCGCGCACGACGCCTTCCCCGCGGGCGACCGGGCGCCGGGCGCGGTGGGCGACTCGATCGGCGACGTGCTCGTGGCCCAGCCGGGGATGCACGACGCGGTGTACGTCGCCAATCCCGCGGAGCGGATGGTCTACAGCTACCACTACATGGAGGGGATGCCCGTCCCCCACGGCGGGCTGACGACGTACGAGTACGTTCCCCGCGCGGTGCGCGCCGTCAGCCGCCGGCTGCGCGAGACCGAGCCCGGCGTGTACGCGGCCACCGTGCGGCTGGAGGACGCGGGCGACTACGACCTGGTGCTGCGCAGCGCCGACCCGCACGTCGTCGGCTGCTACGGCTTCCGCATCGCCGCCGACCCGAACCGCCCGGCGGGGGAGACGCTGACCGTGGAGGCGGCAGACCCGGCGCGGAAGCTCCCCGTGGGCCCCGCGACGGTGCGGCTGAAGCTGGTCGGCCCCGGCGGCGCGCCGGTGGACGGCGTGGGCGACGTGCGGGTGACGCTGGCCGCGCCCGGCGGATGGCAGCGCCGGGTGGACGCGCGCGCGGCGGGCGGCGGCGTATACGAGGCGGCGGTGGAGGTCCCCGCGCCGGGGCTGTACGCCGCGGCGGTCGACATCCCCTCGCTGGGGGTGACGTCGCGCGGGCGGCGGCCGCTGTACTTCCAAGCCGAGGCCCGGTGATCGCCCCGCTCGCCGCGGCCAGCGGCCCGGTGCGCGCGGACGAGCTTCCCGCGCAGGACTTCCTCGAGGACGCCCGCCTCCTCCCCCGCGAGCGGGCCGGGGGACGGCTGCGCGTGGCCTTCTCCGGCCGCCCCGATCCCCAGGCCGTCGCCGAGCTGGAGGTGCTGTTCGGCCTTCCCGTGGAGCTGGAGCCGGTGGCCGAGGCCGAGCTGCTGGACGAGATCCGCCGCGCCTGCGGCCAGCCCACCGCCGCGTCCTTCGCCGCCGGGCTGGGCGTCGACGGGGTGGTATCGACGGGAGATGCCGATCTCGTCGCGCACGACCTGGAGGAGATCGCCAACCAGGCGCCCGTCGTCCGTCTCGTCAATCTCCTCCTCGCCGAGGCGGTCGAGGCGGGCGCCAGCGACGTCCACCTCGAGGCCGAAGCGCGGGCGATGCGGGTGCGCTACCGCGTAGACGGCGTGCTGCAGGACGCGCCGTCGCCGCCTCCCCATCTCCGCGCCGCCGTGGTCAGCCGGCTGAAGATCATGGCCGAGCTCGACATCGCCGAGCGACGGATGCCGCAGGACGGCCGCGTGCGGCTGCGCACGGCCGAGCGCGAGCTGGACGTGCGCGTCTCCACGCTGCCGACGCTGCACGGCGAGTCCGTCGTCCTGCGCCTGCTGGACGTGGAGGGGCAGCGCTTCGACCTGGCCGGACTGGGGATGGCGGACGACACGCTGGCCGCGCTCCTGGGCTTCGCGGCGCGGCCGCACGGCGTGCTGCTGTCGACGGGGCCGACGGGGAGCGGGAAGACGACCACGCTGTACGCGCTGCTGGAGCGCATCCGCACCGGCGGCGAGAAGATCGTCTCGGTCGAGGACCCGGTGGAGTACGAGCTCCCCGGCGTGGCCCAGGTCCCCGTCCACGCGCGGCTGGGGCTCACCTTCGCGCGGGCGCTGCGCTCGATCCTGCGGCAGGACCCCGACGTCCTCCTCGTCGGCGAGATGCGCGACCCGGAGACGGCGGAGATCTGCATCCAGGCCGCGCTCACCGGCCACCTCGTCCTCTCCACCCTGCACACCAACGACGCGCCCGGCGCGCTGACCCGGCTCGTGGACCTGGGCGTTCCCGACTACCTGGTCGCGTCGACGGTGCAGGCGGTGCTCGCCCAGCGCCTGGTCCGCCGTGTCTGCCCCGCCTGCGCGGAGGCGGTGGCACCGGATTCCGCGGTGGCGCGGGAGATGGCGGCGGCGGGGTTCGCCGCGGACCGGGTGCTCCGGGGGCGTGGCTGCGGGGCGTGCCGGGGGACGGGATATCGAGGAAGGACGGGGATCCACGAGTTGCTGACGGTGGACGACGGCCTGCGCGCGGAGCTCCTCCGCGCGCCGGGGACGGACGGGCTGCGGCGCGTCGCCCTCGCGGGGGGGATGCGGCCGCTGCGCGCGGACGGCTGGCGGCAGGTGGCCGCCGGCGTCACCACACCCCAGGAAGTGCTGAGGGTTGCATGAAGATGGACCGGCTGGAGCTGTCCGAGATCGTGGAGCGCATCCTGTCCGCGCCGCCGCGCCCCGCCCACGCCATCGCCGCCGAGCGCAGGGCGCACCTCGACGCGGAGCCGTCCCCCGAACCCGGGCGCAGGGCGCAGCTCGACGCGGAGCCATCCCCCGACCCCGAACCCGGGCCGCAGGCGCCGCACGGCCGCCACTGGCCCGCCGCGCTCCGGCAGCGCCGGCCGCTGATGGGCTTCACCCTGATCGAGGTGCTGGTGGTGATCGTGGTGATCACCGTTCTCGCCACCCTCGTCGCACCCAACGTCTTCCGCCACGTGGGCGGCGCGAAGGAGGCGACCGCGAAGACGCAGCTGGAGATGCTGGGCTCGGCGGTGGACGCGTACCGGCTGGACAACGACGAGTATCCCACCACCGAGCAGGGGCTGGCCGCGTTGCGCGCCCGCCCCGCCGCCGGCCCGGCGCCGCGCAACTGGCGGGGGCCGTATCTCCGCCGCGACGTGCCGCTGGACCCGTGGGGGCGCCCCTACCTCTACCGCAGCCCGGGCGCGGCGAACCCCGAGGGCTACGACCTGCTGACGCTGGGCCGCGACGGCCGCGAGGGCGGCGACGGCGAGGACGCCGACGTGCTGGGGTGGAAGTAGCCGCCATGCCCGCCTTCGCCTGGCGCGCCGCGACGTCCGCGGGCCGCACCGTCCGCGGCGTGGAGGACGGCGACACCGCCGCCGCCGTGGAGCGGCGCCTGGGCGAGCGCGGGCTGTTCGCGCTGGAGGTGTCGCCCGCGACGGCGGCGGCGCGCGCGGAGGAACGGCCGCGCGCGGCGTTCCGCGGCCGGCGCGCGGACGTGGCGGAGGCGGTCCGGTATCTCGCGACGCTGCTGGAGGCGGGCTTTCCGCTGGACCGCGCGCTGGCCGCCGTCAGCCGCGTGGTCGCCCGGCGCGACGTGGCGGCGGCGGTGCTGGAGGTGCGCGACCGGGTGCGCGGCGGCGCGCGGCTGGACGAGGCGATGGCCGCGCACCCGTCCGTCTTCCCGCGCTTCGCGGTGGGGATGGTGCGCGCCGGCGAGCGCGGCGGGACGCTGGCGCCGGCGCTGGACCGGCTGGCGGGACAGATGGAGCGCGACCTGGCGCTGCGCTCGAGACTGGCCTCGGCGATGGTCTATCCCGCCGTCGTCGCCGCGGCGGGGGCGGGCGCGCTGGGGGTGCTGTTCGCGTGGGTGCTGCCGCGCTTCGTGGCCCTGCTGGCCGACACCGGCTCCGCCATCCCCCGCTCCACGCAGCTGCTGCTGGACGCGGGGAAGTTCGCCGCCGCGTGGTGGTGGGCGCTCCTCCTCGCGCCGCTGGTGGTCGCGGCGGTCGTGGCGGGGGTGCGCTCGTCGGACGAGGGGCGCGCGGGGGTCGACCGGGTGCTGCTCTCGATCCCGATCGTCGGGGGACTGCGGCGGCGTGCGGCGGCGGCGCGGCTGGCACGGACGCTGGCGGCGCTGCTGGAGAGCGGGCTGCCGATCCTGGGCGCGCTGGAGGTGGCCGCCGCCAGCCACGGCGACGCCGCCGTCGCCGGCGAGGTGCTGCGCGCCCGCGAGGACGTGCGCGCCGGCGACCGGCTGGCGGCGGCGCTGCGGCGGAGCCCCGCCTTCCCCTTCCTCTTCGTGCAGATGGTCGAAGTCGGGGAAGACGCCGGGCGATTGCCGGAGATGCTGGAGCGCGCCGCCGCCGCGATGGAGGGCGAGCTGGAGCGCGGGCTGGACCGGCTCCTCCGCCTGGTCGAGCCGGTGATGATCGTGTTCTTCGGCGTGCTCGTCGGACTCGTCGCGCTTTCGCTCCTGCAAGCGATCTACGGCATCCGGCCGGAGGGGCTGTGAGGCGGACGGGCGGTTGAAACCGCGGCACCGCGGCAACAACGGCCCGAAGTCCGCCTTCGCGGACTCTCGAGGCGGGCATTCGTGTGGGACCGCGTCCGCCGGTGCAGGCCATAACGACAGTCGTTTGCACGTAGACGAAGTTCTCCCCCGCCCCTGCGAAGCGGGGGAGGGGGGCGGGGGGAGGGGGCCAGCCGCGGTCGCGAAGATGTCGGTAATTCGCACCAATGCAGCAATGCAGGTACGCAGTAACGGAGTGATGTAATGATGAGCGGACCCCGACCCACACGCGGGTTCCACATTCGCCCCGCGCGCCTGGCGCTGGCGCTGGCGCCCGACCACCTGGTGGCGGTGCGGCTGCGCGGGCTGCTGGCGCCGCGGCCGGCCGAGGTGCTGTCGTGCCCGCTGGCGCCCCCCGAGGTGGACGGCTGGCCGGCGCTGGAAGAGGCGCTGCGCGACCTGTCGCGCGAGCTCGGCGTGGCGCGCGGCACCGTCGACGTCGCGCTGCTGCGGCGGCTGGCGCACGCGCGCGTCCTGCCGCTGCCGCCCGTGCGCCGCGGCGAGCTGGCCGCACTGGTCCGCCGCGGGGCGCGCCGCCACTTCGCGGTGCGCGACGAGGCGCTGGTGGCCGACGCCGTGCGCC
Source organism: Longimicrobium sp. (assembly GCA_036377595.1). NCBI lineage: Bacteria > Pseudomonadati > Gemmatimonadota > Longimicrobiia > Longimicrobiales > Longimicrobiaceae > Longimicrobium > Longimicrobium sp. The sequence continues at coordinate 50,641 of DASUYB010000006.1, forward strand.
TCCCCCTCCCCCACGCGGGCACGCTCGCACCGGCGCTGGCGGCGTGCGCGCCGGCCGCGCTCGCGGAGACCATCGCCGCGGCGTGCGCGGCGGCGGGGTTCCGCGTGGGGACGATGGTGCCCGCCGCGGCGGCGCTGGCGGCGGGCGTCCGCGCGCTCGTTCCCTCCGCGCGCTTCGGGCGCACCGCCGTCGTCGCCTGCACCGCGGCCGGGCCCGAGCTGCTGATGCTGGCGGCGGGGCAGCCCGCGCGCATCCAGCCCCTCGCCGCGTCCACATCTCCCGAATCCCCCACGCTTTCCGACCGCGTCCTCGCCGCGCTGCATGGGGACGAGGAGCTGGCGGCGTGCACCGTCGTCGCCGTCTGCGGGGCCGAGGACGGCGCGGCGGAGGTGCGCGAGGCGCTGATGGACGACGAGCGCTTCGCCGGGCGCGTCGCATCTTCCCACGCGCTGAAGCGGCTTCCCGCCGAGGCGGTGATCGCGCTCGGCGCCGCGCGCGCGGGCGGCTCGGCGCCCGCGCTCCTTCCCGAATCCATCCTCGTCTCCCGAACCAGATCCGCGAAGCGGCGGGCGATCGCCTTCTCCGCCGCGTCCGCCGTGCTGCTCGCGTCCGCCGGGGCGATGCACCTGGACGGCGTGCGGCGCGAGGTGGCGGCGGTGGAGGCGCGGCGGCGGGAGATCCGCGAGCCGGTGGGCGACGCGCTGGAGGCGCGCGCGGCCGTGGAGCGCGTCCGCGGACGGCTGACGACGCTGGCCGCGCTCGAGGCCGCGTCGCCCGCGTGGACGGGCGAGATCGCCGCGCTGGCCCGCGCGCTCCCCGACTCGGCGCATCTCCGCACGCTGACCGCGGACTCGGCGGGGATGCGGCTGGCGGGGGTGGCGCGCTCCGCATCCGCCGTCGTCCCCGCGCTGGAGGCCAGCCGCCGCTTCGAGCGCGTCTCCCTGGCCGCGCCCGTCCGCTGGGAGCAGGGCGACGCCGGCGAGCGCTTCGACGTGGCCGCCTTCCGCGCGCCGCAGGGGAGGCAGAGATGAGCCGCATCTCCATCACCCCGCGCGACCGCAAGGCGATCACGGTCGGCGCGGCCATCCTCGTTCCCGGGCTGATCTGGGCGTTCGCCGTCTCCCCGTATCTCCATGCCCTGCGGTCGGCCGAGTCGAAGCTGGGAGACGAGCGGCGGCTGCTGCGGCGCGAGCTGGAGCTGCTGGCCGAGGCCAGGGGCTATCCCGCCGCCTTCGCAGACGGGGCGAAAAAGCTGCTCGCCGTCGCGCCGCGGCTGACGGGGGGCGACGACGACGCGGCGGCGGGGGCGGCGGTCGCGGGCTACGTCCGCCGCCTGGCGCAGATGGGCGGCGCCAACGTCACCCGCGTGGACCCCGCGCCCGTGCGCGACGCCGGCGGCGGCATCACCGCGCTCCCCGTCGCCGTGACGGGAGAGGCCGACCTGGAGGGGGTGATGAACCTCCTGCAGCTGCTGGAGACCGGCCCCAAGCTGGTGCGCGTGGACGAGCTGAAGATCGAGGCGCAGGACGGCCCCGTGGCCGCCGGCGCGGCGTACGCCCCCACGCCCTTCTTCGTCGCGGCGGGCGGGGGGAGCGAGGTGATCCGCTTCTCCTTCACCGCGACGGGATACACGCTGGCGACGGGGAAGCCCGTCCCCGCGGCGGACAGCGCGGAGGCGGGGCGATGAGCGCGCTGGCGCGGTGGACGCTCGCGGCGCGCGTCGCGGCCGCGGCGCTGGCGGGATCGGCGGCGCTGGCGGTGACGACCTTCGCCGCGTGGCGCCAGGTGGAGCCGCTCCCGCCCGCCCCGCGCGCGGAGAAGATCGCGGCGATGCCCGAGGTGCGCGTCCCCCGGCGCGACGCGTCGGACGGCGTCGTCCTCGCCGCCGTCGCGCGCGACCCCTTCCGCGCGGACCGCAGGCGGCCGCCGGGGCGCTACCGCATGCCCGGCGAGCCGGCGCCCGCGCCCGTCGACGCGCCGCAGCTTCCCGTCACCCAGCCGCCGCCCGTGTACGCCTACCGCCTCCTCGGCACCGTCGTGCTGGAGAGCGGCGGGCTGGCGGCGCTGGCCGGGCCCTCGGGCGAGGGGAAGATCGTCAGGCTCGGGCAGCAGATCGACCAGTTCCGGCTGGTGCGCGTGACCCCCGGGAGCGCCACCCTGGCCGGAAGCGACACCACCCTCGTCCTGCGCACCGGAGGCTCGGAGTGAACCCCAACGCGGCTGGAGATCCGGTGCGTCTCGCCCGCTCTCGTGCTGAGCCAGCGATAGATCCTTCGGCCTGCAGGCTACGGCGCCGACGCAGCTTGCGGTCTGGCCGGCCTCAGGATGACGTCCATCGGGACGCCGTGCGGTGCACCTGCCGGACACCCGGATTCAGGATGATGCGGATCCTGGTCGCCGCCGCGGCCACCGCGCTCCTGGCGGCGCCGCACCTGTACGCGCAGCAGCAGCCCGCGGGCGTGGTGCGCACCCCGGGCGGCGTGCAGGTGGACTTCCAGAACACCGACATGCGCCTGGTGGTCGCCGCGCTGGCGGACGCGGCGGGGCTGAACGTGGTGTATGGCGACCTGCCGCAGAAGGCGGTGACGCTGCGCACCAGCACCCCCGTTCCCCTCGCCCAGGTGCGCGTGTACCTGAGCTCGCTGCTGCAGGCCAACGACCTGGAGCTGAAGGACGAGGGAAGCGGACTGCTGCGCATCGTTCCCCGCGCGGGGTCGGCGCAGGCGGTCGCGCAGCCGCAGGCGCAGCAGGCGTACGCGGGGCCGCAGGACGGCTCGGTGCGCGTGTTCGTGTACCGCCTGCGCCACGCCCCGGCCGAGGACATGGCGCGCAGCATCGGCGCGCTCTTCGGCATCGGCGACGGCGGCGTGGCGGCGCACCCCGACCGCGCGCAGTCGCTGACCGAGCAGCTGCGCGGCCAGTCGCTCGACGCCAACGGCGACCCGCGCGTGCCCCGCCCGCAGGCGGGGCTGAACGCGGGGCTGCAGGGGCAGGTGCAGGTGTTCGCCGACTCGCGCACCAACGCGCTGCTGATCCGCGCCACGCCGGCCGATTACGAGACGCTGCGGCAGGCAATCGAGCAGCTCGACACGCGCCCGCTGCAGGTGATGATCGAGGTGCTGATCGCCGAGGTGCGGCGCAACAGCCAGTTCGGGCTGGGGATCGACGTGCGCGTTCCCCAGCACGAGATCAACGACAACGGCACCTCCATCGGCGGCGAGCTGGTGGGCGGGACGGCGGGCGACGTGGCGCTGCGCATCCTCAAGCTGGGCAACGTCGAGGCGAACGTCATCATCCACGCGCTGGCCGCCAGCGGCGACGTCACCATCCTCTCCCGCCCCGTCATCCTGGCGCAGAACAACGAGGCGGCGCGCATCCTGGTGGGCGACCAGCGGCCGTTCATCCAGATCTCCCGCTCGTTCCCCACCGACAACGCCGCGCGCGACCAGGTGATCCAGTACCGCGACGTGGGCACCCAGCTCACCATCCGCCCCACGGTCAACCCCGACGGCTACGTGACCCTTTCCGTGCTGCAGGAGGTGAGCAATGCGACGAACGAGACGCAGTTCGGCGCGCCGATCATCTCCACGCGCGAGGCCGAGACGCGGCTGCTGGTGAAGGACGGCCACACGGTGGTGATCGGCGGGCTGATCGACCACCAGCGCGACAGCAACAACTCGGGCGTCCCCCTGCTGAAGGACATCCCCCTGATCGGCGGGCTCTTCCGCTCCACCAGCCGGCAGAAGACGTCGACGGAGCTGTTCCTCTTCCTGATTCCCCACGTGCTGTACAGCGACGAGGACGTGGACGGCGCCACGCGGCGGGTGCGCGAGCGCACGGAGCGGCTGGACCGCGCGCTCCCGGACAGCATCCCGCTGTTCTGGAAGGAGAGCCAGGACACCACCGCCGCCCCCGTCGGCACTCCCACCGGCCGCCGGACGAGACCGATCGTCGCGCCGGCGCCGGCCGCGCCGCCGCCCGCGCAGCCGCAGCCCGTGGCGCCGTCGCCTGCGCCGGAGCAGCCTGCGCAGCCGCAGCCGCCCGCGCCGCAGGGCGGGGGGACGGCGCCGGAGTCGGACGCGGAGGACGTGATGGCGAGCGAGAGGCGCGGGCGATGAGAGCGGTGTGGGCGCCGCCGGGGTTCCCCCCCACCCCCGGCCCCTCCCCCACGAGGGGGGAGGGATGGGGGAGGGGAGACCTCAGCGCGGCAGCTGGATTCGGCGCTGAGTTCCCCCCCGCCCCCGCGAAGCGGGGGAGGGGGCCGGGGGGAGGGGGCCGCCCGCGGCCGCGCACAGGGTCGCTCAGCAGTCCGAACCCTTTCCGCACGCTGAGTGGTTCCTACGGCTTCACGCTGCTGGAGATGATGGTGGTGATGGCGATGCTGGCCATCGCGGCGGCGGTGGCCGTCCCCGCGCTGCGGCCGCCCCGCGAGCGCAGCGCCGGCGCGGCCGCCGACAGCCTGCTGCACGTCCTGGCCCGCGCGCGGGCGGATGCGGCGGCGCGCGGCGTCCCGGTCCGCGTGGAGGTGCGCGCGGGCGACGGCGCCTTCTCGGTGACGGCCGACGCGGACGGCGGCGCGCGCGACACGCTGGGCTCCGGCGTGCTCCCGCTCCCCGCGGACGGAAGGGTGATGGCGATGGGGAGCGCGGCGCGGGTCGGCTTCGACGCCACCGGCCGCGCCCGCGCCGACCGGATGCTCGTGACGGGGGAAGGAGGAGGGATTGAGATCGTGGTCGATGCGTGGAGCGGCGCCGCGCGCGCGGCTCGCTGACCGCGGCGGGTTCACGCTGATCGAGGCGGTCGTCGCGCTGCTGATCGTCGCGCTGGCGCTGGTGCCGCTCCTCGGCGCCGCGCGGCAGGCGCTCCGGTCCGAAGCGAGGGTCGGCCCCGCCCGCGAGGCCGTCGCGCTGGCGGAGATGCGGATGGAGGAGCTGTCGCTGCTCCCGGTGGACTCGCTGGCCGCGTATCTGTCCCCGCGCGCGGAACGGTTCCCGGCGCCGTACGGCCGCTTCATCTGGCACGCGCTCCTGCGCGGCGAGACGGAGTCGCCCGCGCTGGTCCGCGCCGCGGTGGTGGTCGACTGGACCGGCGGCAGCTACTCGCTGGAGACGACCTTCCATCGCACCGACATGCTGCCGGAGTTCAACTCGATGGCGGGGATGCCGTCGGCGGCACCGTGAAGCATCGGCGCCGGGAGGACGCATCCTGCCCGCCCCGGCGCGGAGGCCCCCTCCCCCGGCCCTCCCCCGCTGCGCGGGGGAGGGGGGAACTCAGCGCAGAGGCTTGATCCTGCGTACGGATTACTGGCTTACCCGATGACGAACCATCTCCGTTCGCAGTACGGTTTTACCCTCGTCGAAGTGCTCGTCGCCCTCGTTGTCGCGGGGGCGGTGTCGGCGGCGGCGTACGGCGTGGTGGGGGCGATGGCGGAGTCGCGGCGGGCGGCGGAGCGCGCGAGAGAGGCGGCGCTCCCCGGCGCGGGCGCGCGCCAGACGCTGCAGGAGTGGGTGCGCGCCGCGGCGCTCTTCGACGGCGGCGGCCCGTTGGCGGGCGCGGACCGGCGCGCGGCGGGCGTCCCGCGCGACGAGCTGGCCTTCGCGGTGGAGGACGGCGGCGCGCTGCGGCCGGGGCCGCGCCGCATCCGGCTGTGGATCGGCCGCTCCACCCTGGGGCCGTCGGGGCTGCTGGCCGAGGTGTCCGCGCTCGGCCCCCGCCCCGAGCCGGCGGAGACGCTCGTGGTGGCGCGCGCGGCGGGTGGGCTGGACGTGCGGTATCGCGTCACCATCCGCGAGCGGCAGGTGTGGCTGGACGCGTGGGCGTCGGACTCCGTCCTCCCCGAGGCGGTGGAGCTCCGGGTGACGCCCGCGCAGGAGATCGCGGCCGACCCGCGGATGGGCGGCTTTCCCGGCCTGCTGCAACTTCCGCTGCGCGTGCCGCTCAGGCCCGGGCTGCAGACCCTGACTGGAGGAACCGATGCGCGTGGGCCGGCGGGGATTCGCGCTGGTTGCGGTGCTGTGGGCGCTGGTGCTGGCTGCGGCCCTGGCCGCTGACCTGCACGCCGGCGCGCGCGGCGACCTGCGCGGCGCCAGTGCCGCCCGCGACGCCGCCCGCGCCCGCTGGGCCGCGCGCGGCGGGCTGGCCCACGCCGAGGAGTCGCTCCGCGCGCGCCTCTCCGCCGCCTCCGCGCCGCCGCCCACCGACACGCTCGTGGTGGCCGCGGAGACGCTGGACTACGACGGCGTCGCGGTGCGGGTGACGGTGACCGACGCGCGCGCCCGGCTCCAGCTCAACCTGGCCACCGCCGCCGAGCTCCGCGCGCTGGCCTCAGCCGTGGGGATGTCGTCCGACCAGGCCTACGCCTTCGCCTACGCGGTGACGGGATGGCGGGTGAGCCGCGGCCCGCGGTGGATGGCTGCGCCGGAGGACACGCTGGCGCCGGCGCTCCGTCCCCCCGCGGGCGCCTTCCGCGCGGTCGAGGAGCTGCGCGAAGTGCCCGGCGTGACCCCCGCGGCGTACCGCGCGCTGGCGCCGCTCCTCAGCGTGGCGGGCGACGGGCGGGTGAACCTGAACTCCGCGCCGGCGGCGGTGCTGCTGACGCTGCCGGGGTTCGGTCCCGACGCGGTGCGCGCGGTGGTGGAGCGGCGGCGCGCGGCGCCCTTCCTCGGCGCGTACGAGGTCGTCGCCGCGCTCCCGGTGCTGTCGCGCGAGCGGGTGCAGGACCGCATGGCCGAGCTGCTCGCGCGCGCCGCCTTCGCCCCGCACCACGCCGAGGTGCGCGTGGAGGCGCGGGGCGCGGGGCCGGCCGAGCGGGCGCGGATCCGCGCGGTGGCGGTGCTGGCCGGCGGCCGCCTGGCGCCGCTGGCGGAGATCGAGGAACGCTGAAGCAGACGGGAACCATCGCCCTTCCCCTTTGATCGAGAAGATGCGGGAGCCCAGCCGTCCCATCGTCCCCTTCCGGAGCGCCGGCAGCGCCGCGGCGACCGCGCGCGTGCTTTCCGCGCCGGCCGCGGCGCCGCGCGAGGCCGCGGACGGCGCGTTCCTGGGGCGCAGCCCGCGCGTGCTGGCGGCGCTCGAGGTGGCGCGGCTGGTGGCCGACAGCACCGCCACCGTGCTGGTGCAGGGCGAGAGCGGAACGGGAAAGGAGCTGCTGGCCCGCATCGTCCACGAGCACAGCCGGCGCGCGCGCGGGCCGTTCGTGGCGGTGAACTGCGCGGCCATCCCCGAGACGCTGCTGGAGAGCGAGCTGTTCGGGCACGAGCGCGGCGCCTTCACCGGCGCGGCGTCGCGGCGGCTGGGGCGCTTCGAGCGGGCCAGCGGCGGCACGCTCTTCCTGGACGAGGTGGGCGACATGAGCCCCACCATGCAGGCCAAGATCCTGCGCGTGCTGCAGGAGCACGAGATCGAGCGCGTGGGCGGCGACACCCCCGTGCGCGTGGACGTGCGCGTGGTGGCGGCGACGAACCGCGACCTCGAGGCGGAGGCGGCCGCCGGCCGCTTCCGCGAAGACCTGTACTACCGGCTGGCCGTGGTCGTCGTCCAGCTTCCCGCGCTGCGCGACCGAGGCGACGACGTGGACCTGCTGGCGCGGCGCTTCCTGGAGACCTTCGCCGCCGAGCACGGGCGCCCGGTGCGCGGCGTGTCGCCCGACGCGGCGGCGCGGCTGCGCGCGTACACCTGGCCGGGGAACGTGCGGCAGCTGCGCAACGTGATGGAGCGCGCGGTGCTGATGGCCGACGGCGAGGTGCTGCGTGCCGAGCACCTCGCCCCCGAGGTGCTGGCGGCCACCGCCGCGCCCGAGCCCGACGGCGACGGCCGCTTCCTTCCGCTGCGCGAGCTGGAGCGCCGCCACATCCGCCGCGCGCTGGACCTGTCCGGCGGCAACCTGGGCGACACCGCGCGGATGCTGGGCATCCACCGCAACACCCTGCGCCAGAAGCTCCGCCAGCTCGACGGCCGCAAGCCCGGCGACTCGGCCGTCTAGGCAATCTCGAAAGATAACCGCGGGATTCGGGCGTGTTGGGCGCTTAGACGCCCAAACGGGCTGCGCGCGCCGTAGGCCACGATACTACTGTGGCCAACGGCGCCGGGCCCCGCCGCGCCCGCCATCCGCCCGCGACGACGCATCGGTGCGCGCGCGGCGGGTCCCGGCCCTCCGGGCGCGCATCCCTCACGCGAAGTCCCGCCCCGCGCTGAGTTCTCCCCTCCCCTGCGCAGCGGGGAGGGGCCGGGGGAGGGGGCCAGCCTCCGCCGCCCGCGCGAGTGTCCTCACCCCTACCCCTCCCGGTACGGGAGGGGTGGCGAGCCTGGGCGAGCCGGGGAGGGCGCAATGCCGCGGCACACTCCGATCCTTCATCATCATCCGAAAATTATCTCTTTTGTAGCGATATCCGGTCATTCCCCGGTCATCCGTCCGCGCGGACGACGGCCCTCCCGTCCCGGAGGCGCGGCGGCAATGTCGGCGCCGTCCATTCGCCCGTCATCGGGATGCGCGCCGCGGCTCCATCCATTCGGAATCCGGAGACGCGAATGTGCTGCTAATTCTTTATCACATCTCGATTTCCCACCTTGATGGCCCCACCCTTCTTCACCCTCACGCTCTCCCCCGATACACAGATCCTGTGCCTGCGACGGCGCCCGTGCACATGATCTGTGCATGATCGCCGCGTCAACGAAATGTCACATCGCGGCCCATCCTGCTCATCGTCAACAACTTGTCGTAAAACATCAGTTTGGAACACGGGTTGCCTTTGCGCGCCGCCGGACCCTCCCGCGCACCGGCACCCGCGCGCCAGCCCGGCTCCCGCTCGTGCAGCCGACCCGGCGTGCCGCGCCGTCCGCATCCCGCGCCACCACGCGCGCGCGGACGCGCGCCGCCCGGAGCCCGCGTGCCGCCGCGCGTGCCGGAGCGCGGGGGGCCCTACCCGGCTGCAACCCACACATCACCGGCAGGACGGACGCCCATGCGACGAGCTCCCCAACCCCTGCCGCCGTGGCGCGGCGCGGCACGCCTGGCACTGGCGCTGCTGCTCGCGCTCGCGGGGGCCGTTCCCCTCCACGCCCAGTGCACGCGCACCAAGATCGCCAAGGTCGTGGCGCTGGAGCAGTTCATCTGGTACAACCGCCTGGGCGCCAACGCGCCCGACGCGCTGCTCTTCGCGCTGGAGCAGGACGTGGTGTCCAGCAGCGGCGGCGCCGCCACGACCGGCGACGCGCGGCTGCGCGACGGCCGGCGTCCGCGCCCGGTGGTGCTGCGCGTGAACGCGGGCGAGTGCCTGCGGATCACGCTCCGGAACCTGCTGTCGCCGCAGAACGGCACGCACCCCGACACCACCCGCGCCGTCTCCATCCACGTGGTGGGGATGCAGCTGGTGAACACCATCTCCGACGACGGCAGCGCCGTGCAGGCCAACCCCTCGTCGCTGGTGGAGCCGGGGAGCTCCATCACCTACACGCTGTTCGCCGAGAAGGAGGGCACCTACCTCCTGCATTCGGCCGCGCAGATGACCGGCGGCGAGGGCGACGGCGGGCAGATCGGCCGCGGGCTGTTCGGCGCGGTGAACGTGGAGCCGCCCGGCGCCGAGTACTACCGCAGCCAGGTGACCGCCGAGGACATGCGGCTGGCCTCGCTCGACGCCTCGGGGAACCCGCAGTTCGTCAACGGCTACCCGAAGATCGACTACACCAGGCGCTACCTGTCCGGCCCGCTGAGCGGCCGCCCGATCCTGAACATGCTCAAGGGCGACACCATCGTGTGGTCGGACATCAGCGCCATCATCACCGGCCCCAACCGCGGGAACTTCGCCGCCACGGCGTATCCCAACCCCGGGGTGCCCGTCTATCCGCAGCGGCTGAAGCCCTTCCGCGAGCACACGGTGATCTTCCACGACGAGGTGGGGCTGGTGCAGGCGTTCAACCCCATCTTCGACAGCACCACCTTCAAGCACACGCTGCACGGCGGGCGCGACGCCTTCGCCATCAACTACGGCACCGGCGGGATCGGCGCCGAGATCCTGGCCAACCGCTTCGGGCTGGGCCCCATGTGGCGGTGCAACGACTGCAAGTTCGAGGAGTTCTTCCTTTCCTCGTGGGCGGTCGGCGACCCCGCCATGGTGGTCGACATCCCCGCGGCGGCCGACTTCGACCCGGCGCATCCGCCGGCGCCGGGGCCGCGGGCGACGAAGGCGCTCTATCCCGACGACCCGTCGAACGTGTTCCACAGCTACGTGAACGACCACGTGAAGATCCGCAACCTTCACGCGGGGCCCAAGGAGCACCACATCTTCCACCTGCACGCGCACCAGTGGATCAACACGCCGAACGACTCGCTCTCCAACTACAAGGACAGCCAGGCGATCGGACCGGGCGCGGGCTTCACCTACGAGATCACCTACGGCGGCGGCGGCAACCGCAACGACACGCCGGGCGACGCCATCTTCCACTGCCACTTCTATCCCCACTTCGCGCAGGGGATGTGGGGGCTGTGGCGCAACCACGACGTGTTCGAGGGGGGCACGGTGCTGGGCACCGACGGCCGCCCCGCCCCGGGAAGCCGCGCGCTTCCCGACGGCGAGATCGCCGCGGGGACGCCGATCCCCGCCGTCGTCCCCATCCCCACCTACGCGCTGGCGCCGCTCCCGGCCGACAGCATGAAGGGGTATCCCTTCTACATCCCCGGCGTGGCCGGGCACCGGCCGCCGCAGCCGCCGCTGGACCTGGCGTGGGACGGCGGGCTGAAGCGCCACGTGGTCACCGGCGGGGTCAGCACCTTCCCGGCGCTGAACACCCGTGACTTCAGCAAGCACGACTCGCTGCTGACCGTCAACTTCCTCCCCGACACGGGCACCGTGGACGAGCGCGTGGCCATGCGCTTCCACGCGCGGCTGGGGTACCCGGGCCCCATCGCCGACAGCTGGCTGACCACGGGAACGTTCGAGACCAACGGCCTGCCGCCTACCTGGGGCGCGCCCTTCGCCGACCCCTGCGGGATCCGCGGGGTGCGCATGGGCGACTCGCTGGACTACAAGGCGGCCTCGTTCCAGATCACCGCCTTCTACAACAAGGCCAACTGGTCGTTCAGCCAGCACCGCATGTTCGGCCTGTGGGCCGACGTCAACGCCTTCATCGCGCAGACGAAGGCGCCCGAGCCGTTCTTCTTCCGCGCGCGCAACGGCTCGTGCCTGACCTACCACCTGGTGAACCTGATCCCGGCCGAGTACAACGTCGACGACTTCCAGGTGCAGACGCCCACCGACATCATCGGGCAGCACATCCACCTGGTGAAGTTCGACGTGACCTCGTCCGACGGCGCCGCCAACGGGTGGAACTACGAGGACGGCGCGCTGAGCCCCGACGCGGTGCGCGAGGTCATCCGCGCTATCCGCAGGCAGAACGGGTGCACCGGGCTCAACTCGGGAGATGCCAGGGACGGGACGAACGCCTGCCCCGTGGCCAGGTACCACCCCTACTCGGGCTTCCAGGGCAACCCCGCCTGGCTGGGGGCGCAGGAGAACATCCAGCGCTGGTGGGTGGACCCCGTCCCGCGCGGCGGCGGGAAGGCCACGCCGCTCCCCACCATCTTCACGCACGACCACTTCGGGCCCAGCACGCACCAGCAGGTGGGGCTGTACGCCGGGCTGCTTCCCGAAGACTCGGGGACGGTGTGGCGCGACCCGGAGACGCTGGCGACGTTCGGCGGGCGCTTCGACGGCGGGCCGACCAGCTGGCGCGCCGACATCCTCTACACGGCCACCCCCAACCGCTCGTACCGCGAGTTCGGCATCCAGATCGCCGACTTCTCGCTCGCCTACGGCGCGGAAGGGTTCGTGGGGAACCTGGGCCGCACGCCGCCCATCAACCCCCCCGGCCGCGACGACGTGGGGCTGCCCTACCTGCTGCGCCCGCCGTTCGCGCGGGGCACCGGCGTGTGCCCCAACGGGATGTCGGCGGCGCTGGGGTGCCCCGAGATCATCTCCGCCGACGACCCGGGGATGATGCTGATCAACTACCGCAACGAGCCGGTGGCCCTGCGCGTCCGCAACCCCACGGGGAACGCGCAGCCGGCGGACAGCACCGGCGACCTGTCGCTGGCGTACTGGAACCGCGTGGTGCGGCGCGACGCCCGGCTCAACACCTTCGGGCCCTACGGCCAGCGGGTGGGCGAGCAGCCGCGCGACCCCTTCACCCCGCTGCTGCGCACCTACGAGGACGACCGCATCCTGGTCCGCCTGCTGGTGGGGGCGCACGAGGAAGGGCACAACTGGGGGATCAACGGCACCCGCTGGCTGTTCGAGCGGCTGGCGCCCAACTCGGGCTTCCGCGCCAGCCAGATGGCGGGGATCAGCGAGTGGCACGAGTTCGCGCTCAGCCCGCTGATGTCCAACCGGCGCGACAGCGTGGCCGATTTCCACTACCGCGGCGGCAGCGCGGTGGACGACCAGTGGGTGGGGCAGTGGGGGATCATCCGCGCCTACCGCACCCCGCGGAAGGACCTGGCGCGGCTCGACGACTTCCGCCCCGTCTCCAGCAGCCGCGACGCGGCCGAGAAGGACGCGGCCGCGGGGCGTCTGGCCACCGTCGACGGCTACAACTCGTTCACCGTCAAGACGCAGTTCCCGGTGCCCGACGACTCGACCACGTGGAAGGGGAGCGTGGCCACGGCCGACGCCACCTCGCCGTCGAGCAGCGGCCCCGTGGCCACGCGGATGGCCACGGCGGTGGCCACCTCGTCCGACAGCGTGCAGGCGGGGTACGGCAACGACGCGCAGGGCGGGATCGACTACGACCAGTTCGAGTACGACCCCGACACCGGTACCGAGACCGTGCTCTCGACGGACCCGAACGCGGGGACCAAGTCGCTGTCGCCCACGGGGAACACGGTGGCGCCGGCCACCCAGAGCGGGGCCACGATGTCGATGTCGGCGGCCACCACCACCAGTACCACCGAGTACAAGAGCCAGCCCGGCTCGAGCAACGTGGGCTTCTGGGGGGTGTGTCCGCGGGTGGCGCCGCTGCGCCTGTTCGAGATCAGCGCCATCCCGGCGTCGAAGCTGCCGGGCGGGCGGCTGGTCTACAACCCGCGGACCACGAATGGCGGGCCGCTGTACGACCCGACGGCGGTGGTCTACGTGTACGACGCCGATCTCAGCAACGGCCAGCTCACGCGCAACCCCGAGCCGCTGGTGCTGCGCGCCAACGCGGGCGACTGCGTGCTGGTGCGGCTGCGCAACCGGCTGCCGAGCGTGCTGCCCGACACCAACGGGTTCAACACGCTGCCGATGATCGTGGACCAGTTCAACGCCAACCAGGTGCGCCCCTCGGCGCGCGTGGGGCTGCACGCGCAGCTGGTGTCGCTCGACGTGCAGTTCTCCGACGGCTCGGCGGTGGGCGCCAACCGCAACACCACCGTGCTGCCGGGCGAGTACCGCTGGTACCAGTGGTACGCGGGCACCGTGTATCCGGTGGGGAACGGCAACAAGCTGCGCGCCACCCCGGCCGAGTTCGGGGCCATCAACCTGACCTCGTCGGACCGCATCCAGCACTCCAACAAGGGTGCCATCGCGGGGCTGATCGTGGAGCCGCGGAACACCAGGTGGACGGTGGACCCGACCAATCGCGCGGCCGCGGTGATCCGCCGCCGAAGCGACGGGGCCACGCTGTTCAAGGAGGGGGTGATCCTCTTCCAGGACGACGTGAACCTGCTGTTCGGCAGCGCGGCCACGCTCCCGGCCATCGACTGCACGCGCACCGAGGAGCCGGTGAAGGAGTGCGCAACGGGGGCGCGCATCGCGAGCCACACCTTCGCGGCCGGCGCGCCGGTGCCCAACATCGGCGGCGAGGACGACGCGGAGGACTCGGGGGCCAAGGGGCTGAACTACCGGACGGAGCCGATGTGGTTCCGCCGCGGGTTCGCGCCCGACGCCGACTTCAACTTCACGCGCAACCTGGACTTCCGCACCATCCTGAAGGGCGATTCGGCGCAGACGCCGTTCTTCCGGGCGGTGGCGGGCGACTCCATCCGCCTGCGGGTGCTGGAGCCGCAGGGGCACGCGCGCAACCACGTGTTCGTGCTGCACGGGCACGTGTGGGAGCAGGAGCCGTACGCCGACAGCTCGCGCACCATCGCCGACAACCGCTTCAGCGAGTGGAAGGGCGCGCGCGACGGCCACGGCCCGGGCGAGCACTTCGAGGTGGTGCCGCGGCACGGCGCCGGAAGCATCAACCGGGTGCCGGGCGACTACCTGTTCCGCGACCAGGCGTCGTTCGGGTTCGACTTCGGGATCTGGGGGATCCTGCGGGTGGTCCCGCCCTCGGGCGCCACCACGACCACCACGACGGGCGGCACCACCGCGCCGGCTGGGGCCACGATGACGAAGATGTCCGGCAGCTGCACCATCGACCCGCAGACCGGCGCCACGGTCTGCAACTGACGGACGGCTGACGGCGGATCGAATCTCGATGAACCTTCACCCCGGCCCGCGGCGGACACGTCGCGGGCCGGGCTCTTGTCCCCGTCCGCAGGCCCCGTGAGACCCTCCCCCCGCGGCTGAGGCCGCGTACCCCCTCCCGATAACGGGAGGGGGTAACTTCGAGCGCGCGGTGCAGCCGTTTTCGCGCTCCTCGCCTCACGTGCGACGCAATCGTGGCGGCCCGCCCCGCTCTCCACTCCACCCCGGTCGCCGCGCTAAGTTCTCCCTCCCCTGCGAAGCGGGCGGAGGGGCCGGGGGAGGGGGCCATCCGGCGGCGGGTACGAAGTTTCCTCCCAGCGCCGACCCCGTTCCCCGCGCTGAGGTCTCCCCTTCTCCTGCTGTCGGGAGAAGGGGCCGGGGGATGAGGGTCCTCCCCGCGCAGCGGGGAGGATGCTGGCCCCACACGCCGAAGCCCCTCCCCCGATTCGTTCGGGAGAGGGGCTTCGTCAGGTTGCGGCTCGTGTCCGCGGCGACTGTGCGGCGACAGGCCACAGATCCTTCGGCCTGCAGGCATTCGAACCGACGCGGCTACGGTCTGGCCGGCCTCAGGATGACGTCGGTGTGGGCTTGGTGCGCGGCAACGGCCTCAGGATGACGTCGGGTAGGCGCGGTGCGCGGGCGCGAACGCACTCACGCACTCACGCACTCAGCACTCAGCACTCATTCAGCCACCGGCGCCGGCTCCTCCACCGCCCGCGCGGAAACATGGCAGAGCCGCACCGTCGTCACCCGGCGCTCCTCGGTCTCCTCCACGCGCAGCTCCATGTCGCCGTCCACGCCGGGTGCGGGAACGACGTCGCCCACCACGGGGACGCGGCCCAGGGTGCCGAAGACGTAGCCGCCCAGCGTGTCGAACTCCTCCTCGGGAAGGCGCAGGCCGAAGCGCTCGTTCACCTCGCCCAGCGACACGGCGCCGTCGATCAGCACGTCGCCCTCGGGGGTGGGCTCGAACTCGGGCTCGGGCTCGTCGTACTCGTCGGCGATCTCGCCCACGATCTCCTCGAGCAGGTCCTCCATGGTCACCAGCCCGTGCGTGCCGCCGTACTCGTCCAGCACGATGGCCAGGTGCACCTTCTGCTGCCTGAGCTCCTGCAGCAGCTCGCTCACCAGCTTGGTGCCGGGGACGAAGTAGGCCGGGCGCAGGATGGCGCGGATGTCGAACCCCGTCTGCTCCAGCTCCTCGCGCCGCGCGAGGAGGGGGAGGAGGTCCTTCATCAGGATCACGCCCACGATGGAGTCGACCGTCCCCTCGTACACGGGGTAGCGCGAGTGGCCCTCCTCGAGGGCCACGCGGACCAGCTCGTCGAAGGTGATCTCCACGGGCACGGCCACCATCGCCGTGCGCGGCGTCATCACCTCGCGCGCCACCGTCTCGGCGAACTCGAACACCCCGCGGATCATGTCGCGCTCGTCGCTCTCGATCTCTCCCGGATCCGTCCCGTGCGTCACCAGCATGCGCAGCTCCTCGGGGGTCTGCATCAGCGGGTGCAGGCCGGCCTGGCGCACGCCGAACAGGCGCAGGAAGCCGCGGACGATGAACGAAAGGGGACGGGTGATGGGGAAGAGCGCCGCCGCCAGGATCTCCAGGAAGGGGACGGAGACGTGCGCGGTGATCCACTCCGCGCGGTTCACGGCGATCAGCTTGGGCACCTGCTGCCCCAGCGTGGCGTGCAGGAGGATGACCAGCGCGAAGGAGAGGATGCGGGCGGGGACGGGAAGGAGGCCCAGCGGCCCCCAGAAGCGGTCGGCGGCCACCACGGCGAACCATCCCAGCAGCACGGTGAGGGTGCTGCGGCCGATCTGCGCCGAGAACACCAGCTCTTCCAGCCGTTCGATCGGCGGCAGCACGCGCTGCGAGCGCGGATCGCCCAGGCGGACGTTCTGTTCGATGCGGGAGCGGCGGACCGCGATGAGCGCGAACTCGGCCGCCGCCAGGAAGGCGTTGGCGGCAACGAGGGCCAGGGCTATGAAAAGGGAGAGACTACTCGGGCCGGGGTCGTCCATCGGATGTCTGGGGGGTGACCCGGGGCCCCGCGAACCGGGACCCCGCAGGCACGCGGCGCCGCGGGCTCACGGGGGTCTGTGTGGGGTCCCCCCGCGACCGCGCCGCCACGTGGGGCGTCAGGCCGCTGCGCTCTCGGCCTCGGCGCCCGGAGCGTTCACGATCACCGGCCGGCAGAACCGCAGGCCGATGCTCTCCAGCTCCTTCAGCTCCTTGTCCTTGAGCTGCGGATAGCGCTCGGACAGGAACTCCACTGTATCCTTCATCCACTCCACCTGCTGTTCGTCGGTGGCCTGGAGCACGCCGCAGCGGTGGATGTGCGAGAACAGCTCGTTGCGCGCCTCGTCCAGCACCGACGGGCGGCTGGGCTTTCTGTCCCGGTCTCGGTTACGACTCAAACGTGCCTCCTCATCTTCCTAAAGAAACGAACCCTCGCGCGGAGGGTGGAGCGTACGAACGCAGGTGTGCCGATAAATCTAACACTTTCCGGGCTTCCGCGAAACTGCTGCTCCCCGTTTTTTCGCCGGACGCCGGGGGATGGCGCGGGGCGGTGCGTCCGGTAGTTTCCGGGCGCATGGATCCGTCTCGCCGTTCCTCCCGGACGCCGCGCGCGCGGCGGCTGGCCGGCCCCGCCTGGTGGGTGCCGATGGGGTACCGCGCCGCGTGGAGCGAGGCCGGCGCGTACCGCATCCACCGGGTCGAGGCCGGCGCGGGGAGCGAGACGGTGGTGCTGCTGCACGGGCTCAGCGGCTCGGCGCGGTGGTGGCAGCGCAACATCCCCGCCCTGGCCGTATCACGCCGCGTGGCCGTCCCCGACGTGGTGGGCTTCGGCCGCAGCCGCGCGCCGGGCCGGCTGCCGGACGTCCCCGCCGCGGCGGAGGTGCTGGCCGACTGGATCGCCTCCGTCTCCGCCGACCCCGTCCACCTCGTGGGCCACTCGATGGGCGGGCACCTGGCCGTCCACATCGCCGCGTCCCGCCCCGAGCTGGTGCGGCGCCTGGTGCTGGTCGACGCGGCGGGGATCCCGCGGGCGCGGACGCCGCGGACGCTGCTGCGGCTGCTGTACGAGACCGGTCCGCCGCGCCGCTGGGGCGATCCGCGCTTCCTCCCCGTCATCTGGAGAGACGCGCTGACGGCCGGCCCCGTTACCGTCCTGCGCGGCCTGCGCCACATCCTGCGCGACGACGTGCGCCCGCTCCTCCCACGCATCACCGCGCCGACGCTGATCCTCTGGGGCGAGAAGGACGGCCTGGTGCCGCTGGACGCCGCCCGCGCGCTCCGCGCCGGCATCCCCGATTCTCGCTTGATGGTGATCCGCGGCGCGCACCACAATCCCATGATCGACCGCGCGGACGAATTCAACGCCGCCCTCCTGCGTTTCCTCGACGGCGGCGAGGTGGGCGAATGATCTTTTGGGCTCACGCAGAGTCAGCAGAGTCAGCAGTCAACTGCGCAGTTCAACTGCTGACCCTGCTGACTCTGCGTGAGACATTCTGTTATCAGGAGATGCAATGACGGCAGAGGGCGATGCAGCCGTCGCGTGGACGCGCGAGCGGTGGGTGCGCGTGGGCGACTACGATGTGCGCTACCGCGATGCGGGGGAAGGGCCGCCGGTGGTGCTGGTCCACGGCCTGGGCCTCTCCGCCGACTTCTGGGCGCGGAACGGGCCGCCGCTCGCCGCCGCCGGCTTCCGCGTGCTGGCGATGGACCTGCCGGGGTTCGGGAAGACGGAAGGCCCGCCCTTCCTCTCCGTCGAGGACCAGTCGGCGTGGGTCGCGCGCTGGGCCGACGCGCTGGGGATCGGCACGGCGGCGTACGTCGGCCACTCGGTGAGCGCACAGGCGGTGCTGCAGCTCGCCGCGGATCACCCCGAGCGCGTGGCCGCCCTCGTGCTCGCCGCGCCGACGGGCGATCCGGCGCCGCTCAGGCGGCTGCGGCAGGCGGCGGGGTTCGTGATGGACCCGGTGTTCGAGCCGCTGGGCCTGATCCCCGCCGTCGGCGAGCCGTACTTCCGCGCGGGGATCCCGCGCTGGCTGCGCACCTGGGCCGCGGCGGGAAAGCACGACGCGCTCGCGGCGGCGCGGCGGGCGCGCTGCCCCGGCGTGGTGGTGCTGGGGAAGCACGACCCCGTCGTCCGCCGCGGCTTCGCGCGGGACTTGGCGGAGGCGCTGCCGGGCGGGCGCTGCATCGAGCTGGAGCACGGCGCCCACGCCGTCGTCTTCGACGCGCACGAGGACTTCAACCGCGAGGCCGTCGCCTTCCTGCGCGAGGTGGCGGCGCGGGGGTGATCCGCATCGCCCCGGCCCACGTCGTGCGGCGAGAACGCGGTGCATCCCCCATCTCCATCCCCCACCCGGAGATCCTGCCGTGACCGTCATCGAATCCCCCGCCGGGACCGCGTGGCCCGCGCTGGCGCTGGACGCGTGGGAGCCGACGCGCGACACGCTGCACCTGTGGACGCAGGTGGCCGGCAAGGTGCGGATGGCGCTGGCGCCGCCGGTGAACCACTGGTGGCACGTGCCGCTCTACGTCTCCGCGCGCGGCCTGACCACCTCGGCGATCGCGTACGGCGAGGCGGGGACGTTCGAGATGGAGTTCGACTTCGTCTCGCACGAGTTGGTGATCGCCTGCAGCCACGGCGGCGCCCGCACGCTCAGGCTGGAGCCGCGCTCCGTGGCCGATTTCTACGCGGAGACGATGGCGCGGCTGCGCGAGCTGGGGATCGAGGTGCGGATCTGGCCCGTCCCCGTCGAGATCGCCGACCCGATCCCCTTCGCGGAGGACACCGTCCACGCGTCGTACGATCCGGAGTACGCGCACCGGTTCTGGCGCGTGCTGGCGCAGAGCACGCGGGTGATGACGGAGTTTCGCGGCCGGTTCCTGGGGAAGTGCAGCCCGGTGCACTTCTTCTGGGGGAGCTTCGACCTGGCGGTCACGCGCTTCAGCGGCCGCCGCGCGCCGCCGCACCCCGGCGCGCCGAACGTCGCCGACTCGGTGACGCGCGAGGCGTACTCGCACGAGGTCAGCAGCGCGGGCTTCTGGCCCGGCGGCGGCCCCATGCGCGAGGCCATCTTCTACGCCTACGCCTACCCCGCCCCCGACGGGTTCGGCGAGTGGAAGGCGCGCCCCGATGCCGCGAAGTGGTCGCCCGACTGGGGCGAGTTCATCCTCCCCTACGACGCCGTCCGCACCGCTGCGGACCCGGACGCCGCCCTCCACGCCTTCCTCGACACCACCTACGAAGCCGCCGCCGAGCTGGCGCGATGGGATCGGGCGGCGCTGGAGCGGGGATGATGCACCGGCGGGCCGAGATCGATCCGGGCGCCTGAAGGCGCGGCTGGAACATTGGGAAGCCTGCTGCGCAGGCTGTGGCGGATACATGCGCTCGGGCTGCAGCCGTCCAGCCGACGAAAAACTAAGCCTCGCGCGGTTTGCGAGGCTTTCCAATGTTCCAGCCGCGGGTTTACCCGCCCGTCCGAACCTCGCCGAAGGGCCTCACCCCGCGTCCAGCCGCTCGGCGATGGCCCAGGCGAGCAGCGGCAGCATCAGCTCGTGGTGGCCGGTGAGGTGGAAGCCGCGGCCTCCTCCCGATCTCGTCGGCCGCTCGACCACGTTCACGCGCGGGCGGTAGTGGCGCTGCATGTCGAAGTCCGCCGCGGTGAAATTCCGCGGCCGCCCGTCATTCAGATTCCGCGCGACGGTCAGCGCCTTCAGGAACACCTCCGGCATCACCACCGCGCTGCCGAGGTTGATCACTACGCCGCCGTCATCCAGCGCCGGGAGCGCGGCGGCAAGCCGGCGGAAGTCCCGGTGCCCCGTGTCGCCGATCGCCGCGCCATTCGCGGCGGGGTGCTGGTGGATGATCTCGGCGCCGAGGGCGGGGTGCAGCGTGTACGGAATCCCCAGCCGGAAGGACTGCAGGAGGAGGGACAGCTCGGGGTACGCCAGGTCGTTGCGCTCGTTCAGGTCGTGCGCGAGCGATTCTCCCATCCCCCACCCCTCGCGCATCCCGCGCTCGAAGGCGGCGTTCATGTCGCGCCCGGTCTCGTCCGCCATCCCGAACGAGCCGTCGGCCAGGCCGGCCTCCACGTCCTCGCTGGTGCCGCCCCAGCGCGCCATCTCGTAGTCGTGGATCCCCGCGGAGCCGTTGGAGGCGAGATGGGTGGCCGCCCCGCGCCGCACCAGGTCGATCAGCAGCGGCGCCAGCCCCGTCTTCACCACGTGCCCGCCCAGCATCCACACGATCGCCCTGCGTCCCCGGACGGCGTCGGCGACGGCATCGGCGACGGCGAGGAAGGCCTCGGCCTGGAGGATGTGCGGGAGCGAGGCCAAGAACGCGGCGAAGGTGCGCTCGTCACGATCCGGCGGTGGCGAGGCGAACTGCCCGGCCAGCACCTTGTTGGGGCGGGTGGAGACGGGAAGGGTGCGCACCAGCGAAAGGTCCGCCTCGGGAGCGTTCCCTGAGGCGGACCCGCCGCTTCGGCCGTCGTCGCTGGTCACGTGCGTTCGGGGGCGATGGGGATCGGTCAGGAGCCCGCGCGGTAGCTGCGCAGCGACATGGTGAGCGACCCCACCACCGGCACCCGGCTGCGGATCAGCACGGGGATGCGGCGCTCGTCGTCGGAGAAGTAGATCTCCGCGCGCCCGCCCTCGCCGAACAGGCCGTTGGTGCGGATGGTGGGCTGCACCACCACGGTGCGGAAGCGTCCGGCGGGAACGGTGACCGTCTCGCGCCGCAGCACGCGCAGCACCACGGGGTTGCCGCTCTCCTTGAAGTAGCGGTTGAGCGTGTACGTGTCGCCCACCTCGAGCGGCAGGGTGCGCGCGAAGTACATGAACGACAGGTCGTCGAGCGGGTTGGCGGTGGGGATGCTGCCCGTCTCGTTCTTGTCCAGCCGCCGGTAGGTGCGGCGCGCGATGTCGAACTCGTAGCTGCGGCTGCGATTGTAGCGCACCTCGTGCACGTCCTGGACGAAGCGCCGGGAGAAGAGCCCCTGCGTGTCGATCCACGTCTCGTAGCGGTCGTCGACGTGCGCCAGCGGCACGCCGCCCGACACCCGCATCCGTGCGTGCAGCGTGTGCGCGCCGCCGATGGTCTCCGAGCCGACCACCTCCAGGTAGCCGCTGCCGACGCTCAGCGCGCCCAGGCGCACCTGGTAGTCGGCGCGCTCGCCACTGGAGAACGGCAGGCGGCGCCCCGCGTCCTGCGGGCGCGCCGCGCCGGCCAGAAGCGCGACGGCGGCCAGCGCGGCCGCCGCGGCCCCGAATCTATGTCCACGAACCAGACGCATCTCGTCGCTCCGAAAAGTCGTTCTCGATCGGTGGGGATCGAGTCCGTTCATCCTTCTCCCGGCGGCTCTCCGCCTCCTCCGCCCCCGCCCGCGTCGCCGCTGGATGCGGGAGATGGACCGCCGGCCGCGTCGCCACCACTATCTCCGCCCTCGCCGATCTCTCCGCCGGTAGCGGACGGCTTGCGGCGCGGGCGGCGGGGGCGCGGCGGGCGCTTGCGCTTCTTCGGCGCCTCGCCCGGCTGCTCCGGCGCCGCATCAGAAGACGGCTCGGCGGCGTCCGGAGATTCAGCCGCGTCCGCCTGCCCCTCGGTTTCCGCGCGGCGCGAGCGATTCCGCTGGCGATTGCCGCGGCGCTTCTTCCGGGACGGCTGCGGCGCCTCGCCGCTCGCCTGCTCGCCGGCCGGCTGGTCGATCACGGGCTGCTCGATCACCGGCTGCTCGGCGACCGGCTGCGCATCCGCCGCCTCGGCCTGGGGACGCGGCGGGCGTTCGCGGTCGCGCGGGCGCTGCGTATCTCCCTGCGGCTGTTGCTGCTGAGGACGCTGGCGTCCCTCGTCCCCCTGCTGGCGCTCGCCGCGGCCGCGATTGCGGTTGCGCGGCGGGCGGCTGCGCTGGGACGGCGGCCCCGCCGCGGGCGATGCTTCCGGCGCGCGCTGCGGCTTCGGCTGCCGCGGCGGCTCGGCGACGGCGGCGACGGGCTCGGGCTGCGCCGGCTTCTGCGGGCGCTGCGCCTCGGGGAGCGCGGCGGCGGCGCGGGCCTCGGCGAGCCGCCGCGGCGCCTTGCGCACGAAGTCCCACAGCTCCACCGCGGTGCTCCACGGGCGGAAGCGCGTGGGCCGCTCGCGGCGGGTGTAGCGCAGCGAGACCTCCGCGTCTTCCGCGCGCCGCACGTGCGGGGCTACCGACAGCAGCAGCTCGGCGTTGGCCGCCCAGCCGTGCTTGGTCAGCAGCGGCTTGCCGTCGCGGTCCTGCAGCGCGCGCTTGAGCACCGACACACGGTACGCGCGGAAGCCCGAGAGCGGATCCCGGATCTCCTTCGGCAGCGGCGCGCGGGAGACCAGCCAGGGGAGGCCGCGGCGCGACCAGCGCAGGCTGCGCGGCAGCTCGCCCTCCGTCTCCTTCACCGTCGATCCGACGACGTCCGCGCCGCCTTCCAGCCGCTTGAGCAGGTGGGGGATGTCGTCGGGGCTCTCGGTGAAGTCCGCCTGCATCACCACCACCGCGTCGCGCTTGGGGTGGGTGGACATGCGCACCGCTTCCTTGATCAGCCGCTCCACCGCCGGCGCGTAGCCGCCCGTCTTCTCGTTGCGCAGCACGGTGACGGGAAGGACGCGGCGGTACGGCTCCAGCACCTCGCGCGTGTCGTCGGTGGACCCGTCGTCGAGCACCAGCACGTGGTAGTCGCGCGGGAACTCCTCCATCACCTGGCGGATCTTCCAGAGAAGCACGCCGATGGTGCGCGCCTCGTTCAGCGAGGGGATGCAGATGTAGATCACGCGTCGTCCGGGTCGCTGTCCGCGGGTGCGGAAACGGACTCGGAATTACCCGTTTCCGCCGCGGATTGTTCCGATGTAGGGCTGCTTTTCCAGCGCCTGTGGAACCAGAAGTACTGCTCCGGCGCCTTGCGCACCTCGCCCTCCAGCCGCGCCGCGAGCTCCGCCGTGAGCGCCTGCACGTCGGCCTCCAGGTCGCCCGTGCGGACCACGGGAACGCGCTGGCCGCTCACTTCGTAGCGCACCTCGCGCCCCGGCAGGCGGCGCGCCACGCAGGCGAACACCGGCGCCCCCAGCTTCAGCGCGAAGAGCGCGGGCCCCCGGTGCGTCGAGGCGGGCCTGCCGAAGAAGGGGACGAAGACGCCGGCGCGCCGCGCGTCCTGGTCGCCCACGATGCCGATCACCCGGTTTTTCCGCAGGAGACGGGGGACGCGCGACGGCGCCTCGCGCTGGGTGACGGTCTCCACGCCGAGATTCCGCCGCAGATCGTCGAGCCGCGCGTCCACCAGCAGGTTCCCCTGGCGGCGGACGATGGCGGAGATGGGTGTCCCGCGCGCGGCCACGGTGGCGGCGGCGATCTCCCAGTTGCCGTAGTGGCCGGTGACGAGGATCACGCCCTTCCCCTCCGCCAGCGCCTCCTGCAGCTCGTCCCAGCCGACGGGAACGGTGCGGTCGACGATGGCCTGGCGGTCGAGCCTGCTGAGGCGGAGGATGGCGGCCGACTCGCGGCCGAGATGCTCGTACGCGGCCCGCGCCGTGGCGTGGATCCAAGCCTCGTCCTTCTCCGGGAAGGCCATGCGGAGATTCTCCTCCACCACCTTCCGGCGGATGCCGAGGCGGTACACCATCCGCCCGATGCGCCGCCCCACCGCGTCCGCCGCGCGCTCGGGGAGGGTTGCGACGGCGGTCTCCAGCGTCCGCGCCAGCGCGTATTCCACGCGGTGCGCGGCGGTGTGGCGCGGCGTCTCGCCCCCGCGCGCCGGCCGCGCGACGGCGGTCGACGCCTGCTGCGCGGCGGGCGCGACGGGCGTCGGGGATGCCTCCGCCGGTGGGGCGGGGGATGGGGATGGCTTCGTGTCCTGCATCTATCTGCTGTCCTGCTTCTTTCGGTCGATGTCGATCGAGCCGGGGCCGACGATCAATGCGAATGTGGCGGAGATTGGCGCGGCCGCGGACGGCCCACTCCCCCGGCCCCTCCCCCGCTGCGCAGGGGAGGGGAGAACTGCGACTCAGCCCCGCCGCGCGACTTCGGCGAGGAGGGCCTCGTAGCGGTCGAGCATGCGCTCGAGGGTGAACTCCTCGCGGACGCGGGCGTGGCCGGCGGCGGCCAAACGGCGGCGCAGGTCCGCATCCAGCGCGACCTCCGTCATCGCGGCGGCCAGCGCGTCCGCGTCGCGCGCGGGGACGAGGCGCGCCTCCACGCCGTCGCGCGCGAGCTCGGGGGTGCCGGACACGGCGGTGGCGACCACCGCGACCCCCGTCGCCATCGCCTCCTGCACCACGTTCGGCGCGCCCTCCACGAACGACGGCAGCACCAGCACGTCCAGCGCCGCCATCACGTTCGGCACGTCCTTGCGGTAGCCGAGCCAGTGCACGCGCGGCGCGTCGTCCAGCATCTCCCGCAGAGCCGCTTCCTCGGACCCCGTCCCCGCCATCAGCAGGTGCGCGTCCGGCGCCGCCTCCGCCACGCGCCGCCACGCCTCGGCCAGCACGCGCAATCCCTTCCGCGGCTCGAAGCTCCCCACGTAGCCGAAGCGGACGGCGCCCTCCGGCAGGTCGAGCGGGATCGGCGCCGCGCCCTCGAACGGCGCCGGGTCGATGCCGTTGTGGATCACGCGCACCCGCTCGGGCGGCAGCCACGGTGCTGAGGCCAGGATGGTGCGCCGCGTGGCCTCGGCGTTGGTGACGTGCATCGCCCCCGCGTACAGCACCCGGCCGCGCAGGCCGCGCGGAAGCGGCTGGTCGTTCGCGTGCCGGATCACCACGGGGATGCCGAGCGCGCGCGCGACGGGCGCGGTCAGGCGCACGTCCTTCTTCATCAGCGCGACCACCACGTCGGCGCGATGGCGGCGCAGCGCGCGGGCCGCGCGCCAGAGCGAGGGCGGGTGCAGGTCGATCCCCCGCAGCACCGGCTCGAACGGGACGACGGCGCGCATCCGCTCCTCCAGCAGCGACTTCGGGCGGCCGAAGACGACGACGTCGTGGCCGCGCGCCTGGAGCCCCCGCGCCAGCACCTCCGTCACCTTCGTCACGCCGCCCCACCGCGCCGAGGCGTTGCTCAGGACGATGCGCATCGGGCGGCGCGGGGCGGGCGGCGGGCGGGTCGGTTCACGCGCGACAAACTAACCCCGCCGCCCGGCACCGTCCACGCGAGAGGGGGATGGCGATCGTGCCACTTCGACCGGCATTCGCGCGGCCGCGGATGGCCTCCTCCCCCGGCCCCTTCCCCGCTGCGCAGGGGAGGGGAGACCCACGCGGCCCCATCTAATCTACTCCTCGCCGGTCTGCTCGTGCGGGGCGTGGACGGGCTTGCTCTCGGGCGAGCCCTGCTGCCGCAGCCAGATGGACAGGACCGTCAGCGCGAACACCGACAGGAACTCGCTCTGCCAGTTCTGGAAGCTCTCGAACCAGAAGCGCGGCGTGGCCACGAAGGCCAGCGCGCTCACCGCCGGCTGGCCGTGGGCGCCCTGCTCCTCGCTGTACTCGGCGGCCCCGGTGACGGCGTGGCCCGCGAACGAGGCCAGGAAGAGCAGGAACAGCGCGATGCTGAGCGAGTTGCGATAGAGCGCCAGCGCGATGCCCCCGCGCCGCACCGGCCACGGTGCCTTCGGGTCACCGCGGTGCTTGCGCGGGTCCTCGTCGATCGGCTCCTCGCCCGCGCCCGGCTCGTCTTCCGGCTTGCGGCTCTCCGCGGAGCCGCGCTGCACCAGGAACGCGGTCAGGAAGATGAACACCGCCATCTGCAGGAACTCGGACTCCCAGTTCTCCAGCGTCGCCTCGCCGAAGTGCCCGGTGCCGAAATACCCGACGAGCGACACGGGCGGCTGGCCGTGCGCCTCCTGGTCCTCGTTGTACTCGGCGCGCCCGGTGAGCACCTGGCCCACGAACGAGCCCGCGAACAGCAGGATCGCCGCGAGCCCAAGGCTGTGGCTCCTGATCCACTTCCCCACGTCGCCAATCCCCCTCGCTGGTGAGCTCGACCTGCACGGATCGGCTGTCCAGAATGCGCGTTCCATGCCAGCGTTCGCGTCGAACGCCCCGGCGCACGACGTGCACGTAGCGATGGCGATGCAGCAGCGTCTTGTCCGCCGGATCAGGAGAGAGGGAGATGGAACCACAGGAGAACAAGCAGATCTCGCTGCAGAAGGCGGTCAGCGCGCACGAGCAGGCCGCGGCGGCGCTGATGGACCTGATGGCGGAGCAGACCGACCCGGTCTACGCCGCGATGCTCGAGCGGATCGAGCAGAATCTCCGGGCGTTGCAGGCGGACGCGGCCGTCACCGACCCGGCAGAGAAGGTGTAGGACGGATCAAACCGAAACCGGGATTTGCCGAACCGAGATCCCGGATCACCTCCGGTGTCATCCTGAGGGAGGCGCCGCGCTGGATTCGCGTCCGCACCGAACGTTGGCGCCGACCGAAGGATCTAATCGGCGCCCGGACAGGCCTGCTCGTTCGGGCGGACATCCAGCCGGCCATGCAAGATCCTTCGGGCGCGCAGAGTTATCCGCGGACGCCGCGGCGGTGCACCGCGCCCTCAGGATGACATCCAATGAGCGCGTCCCGAAGGTTCAGCCGCACCCTCTCGAGCCGGAGTCTGACCAGGATCCCGGATCTCGAATCAGAAGTCGCGGCGGCGGTAGACGCGGCCGGCGAGCGCGAGCGGGCCGGCGGTCCATGCGGCCACGCCGGCGAGCACGACCAGCGCGCCGGCCGTGGCGCCGAGCAGCTTCTGCAGCGCGGCGCCCGTCGGGCCGAGGAGGACGTCGGCGCCGAGCTGCACCAGCCCGAGCGCGCGGATGCCGTCCATCGGGTTCAGCGCGAGGAGGGCGACGAGGTACGGCCCCGGCTCGCCCGTCCCCATCACCTGCAGCACGGCGATGCAGGCCAGGTCGTACAGCACCGCGGCGCCGAACCACGCCGCCAGTGCCCATCCCACCGCCGAGGCGCGGCGCCGCGTCGTCACCCCGATCAGCACACCCAGCGCGAGCCCCGCGAAGCCGACCAGCGTCGATCCGATCGCCACCAGCACGTAGCCGCCCAGCCCCTCCGTCCCCGCCTGCGCGGCCACGAGCGCGCCGGCGGTGCCGAAGCCGGCCAGCGACACCATCGCCAGCGCCGCGAAGAGCCCCGCCGCGCGCCCCAGCAGCGCCTCGCCGCGGGAGATGGGCTGCGCCAGGAGCAGCTCCGCCGCGCCGTCCTCGCCCCCGAACGCGGCGGCGCCGAGGACCAGGCCGAGCAGCGGGAGGAGGTAGAGCGAGAGCGTCAGCAGGGAGACGGCGGTGCGGGTGAATCCCTGCACCAGCGCCTGACCGCTGGCGCCCAGCCCGGCGAGGCTGATCCCCACCGCGAGGATGGCGAAGAGGCCGCCGAACGCGGGCACCATCTTCCCTCGCAGCGCGCCCCGCAGCTCGTGCGCGGCGATGGTGCGGACGGCGTCAATGCGCGTGGGCATCGGGCACTCCTTCCTTCTTCAACGTCGTCCAGTCGAGCGTGCGGCCGTGGATCTCCGCCGCGCGGGCGTCCGCGGCGGAGCGCGCGCGGAAGGCGGTGACGCTGAAGCCCATGTCCGTCCGCCGCCCGCCGATCACGTACGTGGCGCTGTCGGCGCGCACCCAGCCGCCGCCGTAGTCGCGCACGAAGCCGGTGCCGTCGACGGGATGCTTCGCCAGCCAGGCGACGAGGCACCCGGGCTGGTCGAACTTGTGCGCGGCGCCGCCGGGCTCCAGCCACTCGGCGGCCAGGCCGGGGTCGTCGACGCTCATGTGGCACTGCTCGCAGGCGTCCACGCCGTAGGCGATCTCGCGCGGGCGCGGGGCGGCGTCCGCGGTAGCGCACGCGGCCAGGGCCAGGGAGATGGAGATGCGGAGCAGGGTCGGTCTCATGGCGATCCTCACGCCGCGCGGCGGCCGGAAAGGGTGACCGCGCGGTAGATGTCTTCCAGGTCCGGCGTGCGCACGGTGATCTCGGTGAGCTGGGTGCCCGCCTGCCGCAGCGCCTCGACCACGGCGGCCTCGCGGCCGGGGAGGACCTCGCAGCGGAGCGTGGTGCCGACCCACTCCACCTGGCGGGCGCCGGCGCGCTCGGCGGCCTCGCGCGGGTCCGGCAGCCAGTCGGCGATCCCCACCTGGATGCGCGCGTGCAGCCCCAGCTCGCGCACCAGCTCGCCGGGCGTGCCCAGCGCCACCAGCTTCCCGGCGACGAACACGGCGAGGCGGCTGGCCAGCGCGGAGACCTCCGCCAGGTCGTGCGACGACAGCAGCACCGTCGTTCCCTCCGCGCGGATGCGGGCGACGAGGTCGCGGACGCTGAGCGATCCCGTCGGATCGAGCGCGGCCGTCGGCTCGTCCAGCACCAGCGCGCCGGGGGTGCCGAGGAGCGCGACGGCGATCCCCAGCCGCTGCTTCATCCCCCCCGAGAACTCCTCCGCCGTGCGGTCGGCCGCGGCCAGCAGGTCCACGCGGTCGAGCAGCGCGTCCACCTCGCGGGCGTCCGCGCCGCGGAGACGCGCGTAGAAGCGCATCACCTCGCGCGCGGCGCACCCTTCGGGAAAGGAGAGGCGCTGCGGGAGATAGCCGAGCCGCGCGCGCGCCTGCCGCCCGGCCGCCACGGCGTCGAGGCCGTCGACGGTGACGGAGCCGGCGGTGGGGCGGATGAGCCCGAGCGCGGCCTTGAGCGTGGTCGTCTTCCCCGAGCCGTTGGGCCCGATCAGCGCCAGCGCCTCGCCCTCGCGCACCTCCAGGTCCAGCCCGGAGACGGCGGCCACCTTGCCGAAGCGCTTGGTGAAGCCGGTGTAGCGAATCATGGTCTTCTCGATCGTGTGGTCGATCTCGGTCCCTTGTGCCGGCATCCGTCCGCCCTCTCCCCGCGCCTTAGAGCGCTCGCCCTCTCCCGTACCGGGAGAGGGGGGCCTCCCCAGCATCCCCGCGTCCTGCATCCCCCTGTCAAAACCTGGCTTACTGTGTGACCGAAGTTCGGCTCCACGTTTTGTTCTCCCCCTCCCCCAGGCTGTTTTGGGGGAGGGGGGCGGGGGGAGAGGGCCTCCGCGCCGGGCGGGTAGGATCGCTCCCTCCCGAGCGGATCCCGTCCGGCTACCCCTCCCGGTACGGGAGGGGTGGCGAGCCTAGGCGAGCCGGGGAGTGCGCCGCGCCGGGATCCGCCGCCGCCACCCGATCACCCCCGCGAACGCCAGCTTCAGCCCCGCCAGCGGCAGCAGCACCGACGCGCGCAGCCCACGGCGCGGCGCCGCCGCATCCTCCGGCGCGGCGAGGACGCCGGCGGGCGGGCGGACCAGCGGGTGCGGGTCCTCCACGTGCGCCACGCCGAACACCGGGAACGCCTCCTCCGCCCAGCTCAGCGCACGCGCGGCCGGTGTCCCCACCCAGATCTCCAGCACGCCGCGGCTGGCCGCCAGCGACGCGAACGCATCGCCGGCGCGGAAGGGGCGGTCGCCCACGCCGTCGCCGTCCAGGTCGAACGCCTTGCCGCGCCCCCACCAGTTGCCGCGGCCGTTCTCCGACCAGCGGTTCTCGCCCGCGCCCAGCAGGTTCACCACGTCCGTACGATTGCCGGCGATGGCGTTGCCGGCGAAGAGGTTGCCCTCGCTGCTGGCCGTCAGGTCGATCCCCACGCCGTTGCCCACGATGGCGTTGCCGCGGAACTCGCAGTGCAGCGACGCGTCGAGGAAGATGCCCGTCAGGTTCCCCTCGATCCGGTTGCGCTCGGCCACGACGTACTCGCCGCTCTGCAGCAGGATGCCGTAGGCGCGGTAGCCGACATGACGCGCGAACAGGTTGCCGCGGAAGGCGATGCGCTTGGACGACATGATGGCCGCGCCCGCCGCGTTCGCGGTGAAGCGGTTGTCCTCGAACACGTTGTCGTCGCTGTACATGTAGTGCACGCCGTAGCGCACGCGGGCGACCTCGTTGCCAGCGATCACGTTCCCGTTGGCCCCTGCGAAGTAGATCCCGTCGCGCGTCCACCGGATCTCGTTGCCCATCACGCGCGTGCCGTGCGAGTTGAACAGGTGCACCCCGTTCCCCCGCCGCGGCTCGGCCAGCGCCGTGTCGCCGGCGATCACGTTGCGCTCGACCGCCGCCGAATCTGCTTCCTGGAGATAGACGCCGTGCAGCGACTCCTCGATGCGGTTGCGGAGGATGCGTGCGCGGCGGCTGTGGAAGAGCTTGATCGCCGCGTCGTCCGTATCCAGCGACCGGCCCGAGTTGCGGATGACGAAGCCCTCGATCGCCACGCCGTCCGCGCCGCGCACCGCCACCGCCGTCCCGCGCCGCCCGCCGTCGATCACCGCACCTTCATCCCCCAACAGCACGAGACGGGGGATGGAGATGACCAGCGCGCCGCGATACGTCCCGCGCGCCACCCGCACCGTGTCGCCGGGGCGCGCGGCGGCCAGCGCGGCCGCGGGCGTGGCGAAGGGCGCGCCCGGGCCCACGCGCAGCGTGCGCGGCGGGGGCGCCTGGAGGAGCGCGGCGAAGGCGGCGGCGGCCAGGATCATCGCGCGGCGCGCTCCCCGTCGCGGAAGCCCTGCGCCAGCCGCAGCGCCTGCATCGCCGCCGTCCCCGCCTTCGCGTACGTCTCGCGCACCTCGTCGAGGGCGACGTTCAGCTCGCCGTCGCAGATGCCGGACTCCAGCTGCGGGCGGACGAAGCCGAGCTTCGCGTCGCCGCGCTCGATCCACGCGCGAGCCTCGGCGCGGAGGGCCACCACCTGCTCGTCCTCGTCGCGGATCTCCACGTTCATCGCGCCGCGGACCAGGTCGCGGGCGCCCAGCGCGTCGCGGAGCGAGGGGCCGCACTGCTCCCAGGCCGCGTCGCTCCAGTCGCGGGTGATGCGGCCGATCTCCTGGTCCGCCGCCGTCACCGCGCCCGGCCGCAGCACGGGGAGCGACGGCGCCTCCGTCCGCTCGCGCGCGCACCCGCCGGAGACGGTGACGATCGCCGCCAGCATCGCCATCGCCGCCGCGGGAACGGCGCGGGCGACGCGCATCTCCTTCGTCTTCCGTCCCGCGCGCAGCTCCAGCCAGAGCGCCACCGCCACCATCCCCCCCGCGATCACGGGGAGGAAGGTGCCCCACGAGAAGTACGACCAGGTGGCGAACTGGGCGAGCTGGTTCTGGCCGAACATCGGCGGGTCGAAGGGCGGCACCTGGATGGCGGCGTGCCGGTCGAGCTCGTGGCCGAACTGCCAGAGCCGGTGCTGCATCGCCCACATCCCGTAGAGCGCCGTGGCCGCCATCAGCGCCAGCGGCACCGCGGCCGTCCACGCGCGGCGGACGATCGCGGCCAGCACGCAGGTCGCCGCGATCACGCCGAGGAGGAGCGGGAGGATCTTCAGCTCGGCGAAGAACGCGTCGGTGATCTGGTGCATCCCGATGTAGTGGTTCAGCATGTTGATCTCGGTCACGTCGCCGCGGATGCGCGTGGGGTACACGATCATCCGCAGCCCGTCGGGATACTGCGTGCTGACCAGCGTCATCCCCCACAGCGGCAGGCGGATGGCCGCCGCGGTGAGCACCGCCGCCGCCAGCAGCAGCGGCCGCACCGCCCACGGCGCCGTCTCGCCCGCCTTCGCCGTCGCCCGCCCCGCGCGCCGGGGGAAGGCGGCGGATTTCGTCGATTCGCTCATCTTCTTCATCTCGGGAAAGAAGGTCCTAAGTCCCAAGTCCTAAGTCCTAAGTGAACCGCAGGTCGCGAGTCCGGCCGCCCTCACTTAGGACTTAGGACTCAGGACTCAGGACTTCTTTTCTCAGTGGCCCCCGTGCCCGCCGGCCATCGCCACCTGCGGCGCGTCACGCCGCTGCCACACCATCAGGCCGGTGTTGTTGCGGTACATCGTCAGCGCGCGGCCCGGCGGCACCACCTCGAGGTAGCCCTGCATCTCCTGGTGGAGCGCGGAGCAGAAGTTGGTGCAGTAGTACGGGTACACGCCGGCGCGGCTGGCCACGAACTTCACCGTCTTCGAATCGCCCGGGTCCATGATCACGTTCAGGTTGTGCTGCGTGAGCCCGAACCCGTGGATCTCGTCGCGCTCCTGCTCGGCGTTGGTCAGGTGGATGGTGACCGTGTCGCCCTGCTGCACCTGGATGCGCCCCGGCTCGAAGTAGGTGCGGATCGCGTAGACCCACGCCTCCACCCGGTGATGCGCCGCGTCGCGCACCACCTTCGTGTCGCGCGGCTGCCAGACCGCGTTGCGGTCGCGGCTCTCGGCGCGCGGATAGAACTCGATGGGGGTGAACACGCTGCGGTGCACCAGCTGCGCGAAGTGCGGCTCCGGCTCGGTGTAGCTCTCGTACAGCATCCGCATCCGGTTGCCGCGGATGTCGATCAGCTGCGAGCTCTCAGGGATCGACGGGCCCACGTCCAGGTGCCGCCCGCGCGACATCTTGTTCATCGCCACCAGGAAGTCGCCGCGCGGATGCCGCGTGTCGCCGTGCGCGGTGACCAGGTGCCCGATGTTGAACTGCACGGGGATCTTGTCGACCACGATCGTGCGCGGGTCCGTTCCCGCCGCGTACGGCGGCAGCTTCCACTTGGCCACGGCCGACTCGACGTACAGCGAGGTGTACGCGTAGCCCTTGCCGTCGAACTGCGTGTGCAGCGGCCCCAGCCCGACGGGCACTTCCATCAGGATGGTGTGATCGTAGTTGAGAACGGGGATGCCGTCCTCGCTCCCGGTGAAGTCGCGCTTCTGGATCGCCTCCT
The DNA here is from genome assembly GCA_036377595.1 of Longimicrobium sp. Taxonomy (NCBI): domain Bacteria; kingdom Pseudomonadati; phylum Gemmatimonadota; class Longimicrobiia; order Longimicrobiales; family Longimicrobiaceae; genus Longimicrobium; species Longimicrobium sp. The sequence continues at coordinate 83,832 of DASUYB010000006.1, forward strand.
GGATCTTCGCGAAGGAGAAGACGTTCGCCGTGGGCGCCAGCTTGCCCGAGCAGATCACGTACTGGCCGCTGGGATCGACGTCCACGCCGTGCGGGTTCTTGCCGCAGGGGAGGAGGTACATCACCCCCGGCGTCTTCGCGGGGTCGATGATCGGCACGCCGCCGACCGTCTGCGTCTGCCCCGCCTGCTGCGCCCGCTCGGCCGCGCGCCAGTTGACCACGGCCACGTAGTCGCGGTCGCGCTGCGCCGTCGTCACCTCGAGCTTCCCGGTCGCCCGCTCGGTGTTGTAGCTGGTCCAGAAGGCGAAGTCGTTCGAGGGGCCCTTCCCGGTCGCGCCCAGGTCCCAGTTGAAGGGCGGCGTCATGATCTGCCAGCCGAGCGACATCGTCCCCGTCTTCGGATCGACCTTGATGCCGGAGATGGCGCCGTGGTACCGGGTCGCGTAGTTCTCCAGCGGCTCGTACTGGCTGCCGAGGGGAACGGAGAAGCGGGTGGCCACCAGCGCGTACTCGGTGTTGTCGGTGACCATCGAGCTCCCGTGGTTCCCCATGGTGTTGGGGATGGGGCCCAGGATCTGGTGCGTCTTCAGGTCGCGCAGGTCGATGCGGGCGATGCGGTTGTTGGCGTTGTCGTTCACGAACAGCCAGCGCCCGTCGTAGTCGCCGTTGGTCTTGCTGGCGGCGGGATGGTGCACGTCGCCCCAGGTGTAGCCGCCCAGCATGGCGCGCGTGTCCTCGTCGAAGCCGTAGCCGGTGCCCGGGTACGGCGCGAACACCGGGATGGTGGCGATGTGCCGCATGCTGGGCACGCCGGCCACGAACACCTGGCCGCTGTGGCCGCCGGAGTAGAACAGGTAGTACTCGTCCTGGTCGCCCGGCTTCACGTAGGTGGCCAGGGCGGCGCTCTGCACGTCGCCCGTGGCCATGGGCTGGGTGCCGGGCGCCTGTGGCTTGCGGTCGCAGCCGGCCATGACGGCGGCGGCCAGCGCGGCGCACGCGAGTGCGGTGCGTTTCATCGGAAGATCTCCCGTCGGGAGGTGGGAAGCGGCGGGTGGAGAAAGATGGGAAGCCATGGGACCCGCCGGACTGCCGCTCAATCTGGCCGCACCGACGGGCGGGGAGAGTCCGCCGCTGGCAGGGGATGGTGAGGAAGATTCTCCCCGGCGTCGTCCCCCTCGCGCATGGGGATCTTCCCCACGCCGTAAGGTTCGGCGAATCCGGCGTCGCCCCACGGGAGGACACACGACGGCCCCGGCTGCGTTGCGCTGCCGGGGCCGTCGTCCGAAAACCTCGAAACGGCGGGATCACTGCATCTTCACCGGCCCGATCCAACCGGCGGGCTCAGGCGATCCGGCTCAATCGGCGGTGACGTTCAGCGTGCCGGTCATCCCCAGCGCGGCGTGGGGGTCGCACTGGAAGTAGTACGAGCCCGCCTTCAATCCCACGACGTACTCCTTGGTCTGCCCGGGGAGCTGCAGCATCTCGCTGGGCGCGGGGAGGCCGTTCACGCCGGGGTTCTTCGCGGCCAGGAAGTCCACGTTGTGCACGCCCGTGGCCAGGGTGAAGCGCAGCACGTCGCCTTCCTTCGCGTTGATCACGTTCGGCTCGAAGCGGTTTCCCGTGTCGTCGGTGATCATCTTCACCTCGATCACGGTGCCGTTCGCCTCTTCCTGCTCGCCCAGCGCGGTGGGGCCGGAGCCGGTGGCGGGGGCGGGCGCGGCGGCCGGGGCCGCGGCGGGCTGCGCGGTGTCGGCGGGCGCGCCGGCGTCGCCGCCCTTTTCGCCGCCGCACGCGGCCAGCAGGGTGGCGCCGAGCGCGGCGAGGGCCATCAGGTTCCTGGGCTGCATCCGTGTATCCTCGTGGAGATGGGAGATTCGTGGCGCACGTCCGTCATCGGTGGCGAATGTGGGGTCCCAACCGACCACGGTCCGCCCGGTGTTCCCCGGAATTCGCGTGGGGACGCTCCCCACGCGTAGTCGTCCGCCCGTAAGGAGGATGGTCCGCGCGAGCGCTCGAATGCCGGATTTTGTGGGATACACGACGATCCGCTCCGACGTCATCCTGAGCTCGACTTTGTCCATTTGTGGCTAGGCTGCATATTCTCAGACGATGCCCCCCACCCCAGCGTGGGGGGAGTGTCGATGCAGTCCAGCCGCTCCGAGCTCGGCGAGCAGAAGGTCGGGCGGGTTCACCCGGAGAACGCGAGCGAAATCTGACGCGTCGGGTGTTCCAATGGCGGGATGTCGCCGCTGTCTCGCTCAATCGAGCCGGCGGCGACATGGAGTGGGCTCCGCTCCGGCAGCGAGCATCTCTTCCACACTGCTCTTCGAGTCTGCGACAAGATCCACGATTCTCCTACGCGCCAGACCGTGCGCAATGTCACCCCCCAACGAGCCCGACTTGCGTGCTTGGGCGAAAGGACTGTAGGGATCGGCTGAGGCTGGGCTCGGAATCTTCGTGCGCATCGTTCACCTCCATAAAAGGAGATTAGATAAACGAGGAGGCTAGCTCCGAGGTGCCGGTGACCGCCAGCTGGGCGGCGGCACGGCCGCAGAGCGCGCCGATGACGTTGCCGGTGCCGCTGTAGCCGCCGCACACCCACACGCCGGGCTCGACCTCCGCCAGCACCGGCAGCCCGTCCTCGGTGTAGCCGACGGACGCGGCCCAGCGGTGCGTGATCGGCGCGTCGATCCCCAGCGTGCCGCGGAGAAAGCCCTCGATCATCCACTGCACCGCGTCGCCGGGCGCGGCGTCGTGCGTCCACTCCGAATCGCCCGCGCGGTCGCGGAAGCCGCCCAGGGCGATGCGGCCGTCGGGGAGCTGCTGCCACCATTCGTAGCCGTAGCGCATGTAGACGGGGCGCGGATAGCGGATCTCCGACAGCGGCGCCGTGGCCACCATCTGCAGCCGCGCGGTGCGCACGCGACCGGCGAGCGCCGGCACCAGCCGCTCCAGCCCGCCGTCCACCGCCACGATCACGCGCCCGCAGCGCACGCGTCCCACCGGCGTCCGCACCTCCCCCGCGTGGGGCTCGGCGGCGGGCGAGTGCTCGAAAAGCCGCGCGCCCGCGTCCGCCAGCCTCCGCGCGAGGGTGCGGCAGCGGAGCAGGGGATCGTACGCGCCGTCGGTGGGGATGAGGAGGCCGGTGCCCTCCGCGCCCTCGTGCCACTCCGCCGCCAGCCCATCCGCCCGCATCGCGGCGAGCTGTGCGCGGCAGTCCTCCACCTCGTCGTTCGACGCGGCGATGCGCAGCGAGCCGACGCGCCGCACCGCTTCGGGCGTCTCCGCGGCGATGCGGTCCATCTCCGCCAGCGTGGCGCGGTAGATGGCCAGCGCGCGCGCCCGCCCGTACGCCGCGACGGCGTCGTGGTAGAAGTGGTACGATCCCGCCAGCAGGAAGCCGCCGTTGCGCCCCGCCGCTCCGCCCGCGACGGTGCCCGCGTCGACCCCGACGACGCTTGCGCCCAGCCGCAGCAGCTCTCCGACGGCCGCCAGCCCCGAGCCCCCGAGCCCGATCACGCACAAGTCGGCCGAGACGTCGCCCTCCAGGCGCGGCAAGCCCGTCCAGCCGCCGGCGTCCCAGACAGGCGTGTTTGGCGGGGCGATGTAGGTCTCGGTGATCACGGAATCAGGGGTTCGCGGGGGGAGAAAGGGCGAATGAATTCGCTGCAACAACCACGCGAAGTCCCCCTGCGGGGACTACTGGCGTCGGCTTGGGCGATGCGTCGGAGTGCGCGACGGGCCTCAGCTCGCGCCCAGTAGCCGGGCGATCGCGAGCGCGGCGGGGACGAGCCAGACGGCGACCGCGGTGCCGTAGATCAGCTTCTCCGCCTGGGTCTTGCCCCACGGGCGGCGGAAGACGGAGACGAGCGGCGGCTGCGGGCCCTCCCAGCCGTCCCAGTGAATCCCCAGGCGCGGGTCCTCCGTCGGCGTGATCCCCAGCAGGCGCCGCTCGTGGTCGGCGGCGCGGGCGATGAGCCAGTTGCACTTCTGTATGTTGCGCATCTCCCAGTTCATCAGCCCCAGCGTGATGCCGGCGCCGGCCAGCGCGAGCGCCAGCACCGCCAGGTTCAGCGCGGGCTTGGCGCTTCCCGCGGCAGCGTCCTTTCCCGCCCAGAGCGCCAGCGCGCCGGAGAGGAACCCCGCCACCAGCGGCACGATGGCCAGCAGCTTGAGGCTGACATCGTCGGTCGCGCGGATGCTGGCGCAGATCTCCCTGTACACGTCCATCGATGCGTCCTTGGGCTGGACTCCGCCCGCGGGCGCGATGTGGGGCGCCTCGACGCGTGGCTTCTCCACCGACACGGCCGCCTCCGTGGATGAGGATGTCCGTCCGCGGAACCACCATCTTCCCGAAAACTCAGGCGGAAACCGCCCGCGAGCAATGGCTGGGGACGGTAAGACGCCTGGAGATGTCATTCCGCGCGGTGCCGCCGCACCGAACTCGATGCGGCACCAATGTTTGGCGGCGGCCGAGGAATCTCTGGCCAGCGTCCGCGCGAAAGCCCGGGCTATCGCTCGAATGCCGGCCATAGATTCCTCGGCCGCCGCACAAATGATGATGCGGACGAGAGATCCGTCGAGCGGCGGCGCTCGGAATGACAGATCTCTGCGTCGCCCCTCACGCATTCAGCACGCAGCACTCCGTCACTTCCTCAGCAGCTTGAACGCGTGCGTCCACGCGCCCGAGCGGACGCCGTGCACGATCCAGAGCATCGCGAGCGGCTCCCGTGGATGAGGATGTCCCTCCGCGGAACCATCATCTTCCCGAAAACTCAGACGGAAACCGCCCGCGAGCAATGGCCGACGTCCAAAGGCACGAACGCGGGGGATGTCATTCCGAGCGGCGCCGCCGCACCGAACTCGATGCGGCACCAATGCCTGGCGGCGGCCGAGGAATCTCTGGTCAGTATCCGCGCGAAAGCCTCGGCTATCGCTCGAATGCCGGCCATAGATTCCTCGGCCGCCGCGCAAATGATGATGCGGACGAGAGATCCGTCGAGCGGCGGCGCTCGGAATGACAGATCTCTGCGTCGCCCCTCACGCACTCAGCACTCCGTCACTTCCTCAGCAGCTTGAACGCGTGCGTCCACGCGCCCGAGCGGACGCCGTGCACGATCCAGAGCATCGCGAGCGGCTCCAGCAGGCGCGCGCCCTCGATGCCACCGATGTCGACCACCTCCCAGCCGAACTCGGTGCAGATGCCGGCCACGGCGTGGCGCGCGCCCTCGTCGTTGCCGCAGATGAACATCGTGGGTGGGCCGCAGGGGAAGTCGGGGTCCACCATCTCTCCCGCGGTGATGATGTTGAACGCCTTCACCACCTTCGCGCCGGGAAGCTGGCGCTGCACCTGCTCGCCGGCCGAGTCGCTGAACCCCACGCTCAGCCGCGGCGCGCCCGCCGAGAAGTCCAGCGGGTTGGTGACGTCGATTACCACCTTCCCGTCCAGGTTCTCCGCGCCGGCCAAGCGCAGCGCGTTCTCCGCCCCCGTCCACGACGTGGCGAGCACCGCCAGCTCGCCGAACGCCGCCGCCTCGGCGAACGTGCCCACGGAGCCGCGCCCGTTCGTCGCTGCCACCCACTCGTCCAGCTTCCCCGAGCCGGGGTCGCGCGTGCCGATCATCACGTCGTGGCCGCGTCCCGCGAAGCCGCGCCCCAGCGACTGCCCCACCACGCCGGTGCCCAGGATGCCGATCTTCATCGTAGCTCCCGTTCTTCCAGGGGGATGTTCCAGGGATGCGGGAAGGTGTGCCGGCGCGGAGAAGAGGCGCAAGCAGGCACCCGTGGGTAACCGGGACAAGTGCCCGGGCGAAGCGGTTCCCTGGGCACTGGGCACTGGGCACTGGGCACTTATGAAAGGCGGCCGGGCCAGCTCCCGGTGGAAGGGAGCCGGCCCGGCCACCCGCCGGGCAGGCCGGCAGGGATCATGAAGGTGAGCATTGTAGACTGCGTACGTGATTCCCTGCGCCCATCAACGGTCCTGCAAGCCTGCCCCGGCTCCGGGTCTGCCGCCAGCCTGTGTGATCCCCATCAAGAACCGAACGGGCGATTGTGGGCCGGGCGGGCCACGGGGCGGCGGGCTGAGGCCTGCGTACCTGTGACGGGCGACGATGTTCGGCGCATTAAAGGGCCGAACCCGTGGGCCCGCTCCCGGCAACGATCATCTGTGCTGCTGGTCCTGCGAACTGCTGGCGGCGGTGCGTGGAACGTCCTGCGGGATGAATCCGGACGAACTGGAGATGGCTGATCTGCGACGCAAGACTGTTGCAGTTACTGTGCCGTGTCCTCGAAAACGACCCGAATTGTGCGAAGATGGTGCCGTTGCGGCACTTACCTCATCTCGCGCGCCCGCCCATTTCCGGCATGCCATGGGGCGCGGCTGTCCAAGTTGCGACAGGGAAGCCTCACGTCGATGTCCCACCCACGGGCACATCGGCACGGAGTGGACGTGTCGCGGATGCCACGCGGTGCGTGCGCGTCCTGCCGCCAGAGGAGTGGAGTGGTGGGGGATCGGGCGCAAGGAAGTCGCTCCCGGCGGGGGCCGGGGAGCGATTCCGCGCGGCGCGTCCGCGCCGCCGGCCACCTCTCCCGCACCACCCGCGTCAGCTTCACGTCATCGTCTGGATCATTAGACGGCACCACTCCGAAAAATTCCTTATTGCCTCCCGCCGCCTGCCGCCAGGCGGAAAAAAACGACGAGCCCGCCTGCGGCGGGCTCGTCGGTGCGGGCCGGCGGCCGGCTCAGGTCTCCTGGGCCACCCGCGTCAGCTTCTCGTCGACCGTCTGGATCATCTGGCGGAAGGACTTCGAGAACTTCTCGACCCCTTCCACCTGAAGCTGCTCGGTCACCGCGTCGAGGTCGATGCCGAGCTCCTGCAGCGTGGCCAGGTCGGCGCGTGCGCGGTCCAGGTCGGTGTCCACCGTGCGGCGCACCTCGCCGTGGTCGGCGAACGCCTCGATGGTGGCCAGCGGCATGGTGTTCACCGTGTCGGGGCCGATCAGCTCCTCCACGTAGATCACGTCGCGGTAGGCCTTGTTCTTGGTCGACGTGCTGGCCCACAGCGGCCGCTGCACCCGCGCGCCCTTCGCCTTCAGCCGCTCCCAGCGCTCGCCCGAGAACACCTGGGTGAAGCGGAGATAGGCCATCTTCGCGTTGGCGATGGCCGCGCGCCCCATCACGCTCTTCGCCTTCTCGCCGCGCGCGCCGCCCTCGGCCGCGATCTTCTCCAGCTGCGCGTCTACCGAGGAGTCCACGCGCGAGACGAAGAACGAGGCCACGGAGGCGACGTGGTCCAGCGGGAGGCCGGCCTCGGCGCGGCGCTCCATCCCGCGCAGGAAGGCCTCCATCACCGCCTCGTAGCCGCGCAGCGAGAAGAGGAGGGTGATGTTGATGTTCAGCCCCTCGAACAGCAGCTGCTCGATGGCGGGGATCCCCTCGTCGGTGCCGGGGACCTTGACCATCACGTTGGGCCGGTCGACCAGCTTCCACAGCCGCCGCGCCTCGTCGATGGTCTCCTGCGTGTGCTCGGCCAGCAGCGGCGAGACCTCGATCGACACCAGCCCATCGTGCCCGCCCGCCTCGTCGTACACGGGGCGGAAGAGGTCGCAGGCGTCCTGGATGTCTTCCACCGCCACGGTCTCGAACGCCTCGCCGGCCTCCACGCCCTCGGCGGCCAGCGTCTCCATGGCGTCGTCGTAGTCGTCGCCCTTGCCGATGGCCTCCTCGAAGATCGTGGGGTTGGAGGTCTCGCCGCGCAGGTCGTAGCTGCGGATCATCCCCGCCAGCTCGCCGTTCTCGAGGATGCCGCGGCGGATGTAGTCCAGCCAGACGCTCTGCCCCTGCTCGTGCAGGGCGTGGAGGCGGCTCTTCGCGGTGTCGGACATCTGTACCGTCCTGGGTTCGGGTAAGCTGAACCAAAAGTCCTAAGTCCTAAGTCCTAAGTCCTGAGTCCCAAGTTAACTGAGGTCCGGTCACTTAGGACTTAGGACTCAGGACCATCTGTTATCTCCCTTCGTCCGTCCCGTGCCGCGCCGGGCCCGCCGCGGCCAGGCCGGCCTCCTCGCCGTTGCCGCCCTCGAGGCCCAGCAGCGTCCGCACCTTCGCCGCGACGTTGTCGCCGGTGAAGCCCAGCTGCTTGAAGATCTCCTTCGCCGGCGCGCTGGCGCCGAAGCGCGAGAGGCCCACGATGGCGCCCTCCGTCCCCACCCACTTCTCCCAGCCGAGCGGACTCGCGGCTTCGACGGACACGCGCGCCTTGATCTCGGGCGGCAGCACCTCGTCGCGGTACTCGCGCGGCTGCCGGGCGAAGAGCGTCCAGCTGGGCATGCTCACCACCCGCGTCCCCACGCCCTCGGCCTGCAGCTGCTCGCGCGCTTCGAGGGCGACGCTCACCTCGCTCCCGGTGGCGATGACGATGGCCTGCAGCTCGCCCTCTGCTTCCGCGAGGATGTAGGCGCCCTTGCGCAGGCCGGACACGTCGCCCAGCACGTCGCGGTCGAGGATGGGGAGCGCCTGGCGGGTGAGCGCCATGAAGACGGGCCCCTCGGTGTGCTCCATGGTGAAGCGCCATGCCTCGGCCGTCTCGTTCGCGTCGCAGGGGCGCAGGTCGACCAGGCCGGGGACGCCGCGGAGCGAGGCCAGCTGCTCGATCGGCTGGTGCGTGGGGCCGTCCTCGCCCAGGCCGACGGAGTCGTGCGTGTAGATGTAGATCGTCGGCTGCTCCATCAGCGCCGCGAGGCGGACGGGGGGCTTCATGTAGTCGCTGAAGATCAGGAAGGTGCCGCCGAATACGCGCACCCCGCCGTGCAGCGTCATCCCGTTCATCAACGAGCCCATGGCGTGCTCGCGGACGCCGAAGTGCAGGATGCGCCCGTCGTAGCTCTGCGCCTCGAAGTCGCCCCCGCCGTCGATGTTGGTGTTGTTCGAGCCGGCCAGGTCCGCCGAGCCGCCCATCAGCCACGGCACCCTGCGGGCGATGGCGTTCAGCGCCTTCCCCGACGCCGCGCGCGTGGCGATGGGCTTGTCGTCCTTGCTCCACGTCGGGACTTCCGCGTCCCACCCCTCGGGGAGGCGGCGGGCGAGCGCGTCCTGCAGCGCCCGCGCCCGCTCCGGCTCGGCCGCGGCCAGGGCGTCCATGCGCCGCCGCCACTCGTCCTGGATCCGCTCGCCGCGGGGCACCGCCTTGCGCATGTGGTCGAGCGCCTCCTGGGGGACCCAGAAGGTGTCGGTGGTGGGCCAGCCGAGCTGCTGCTTGGAGAGCTTGACCTCCTCCTCGCCCAGCGCCTCGCCGTGGGCCTTCTCGCTTCCCGCGCGGTTGGGCGAGCCGTAGCCGATCACCGAGCGCACCGCGATCATCGACGGCCGCGGGTCGGCCTTGGCGCGCTCGATGGCCGCGTCGATCGCGGCGAGGTCGTTGGCGTCCTCGATGCGGTCGGTGTGCCAGCCGTATGCCGCGAAGCGCGCCAGCACGTCCTCGGTGAAGGCCAGGTCGGTGGAGCCCTCGATGGTGATCTTGTTGTCGTCCCAGAAGTAGATGAGCTTGCCGAGCTGGAGGTGGCCCGCGACCGACGCCGCCTCGGACGCCACGCCCTCCATCAGGTCGCCGTCGGAGCAGATGGCGTAGACCAGGTGGTCGACGGGCCGGTGCTCGGGGGTGTTGAACTGCGCCGCCAGGTGCGCCTCGGCCATGGCCATCCCCACGCCGTTGGCGAAGCCCTGGCCGAGCGGGCCGGTGGTGGTCTCGACGCCCGGGGTCAGCCCGTACTCGGGGTGGCCGGGGGTCCGGCTCTCCCACTGGCGGAAGTTCTTCAGGTCGTCCAGCTCCAGCCCGTACCCGGTGAGGTAGAGCATGGAGTACAGGAGCATGGACGCGTGCCCGGCGGAGAGGACGAAGCGGTCGCGGTCGGGCCAGTGCGGGTCGCGGGGATTGTGGCGCAGGTGCCGCGTCCAGATCACGTAGGCCAGCGGCGCCAGGGCCATGGGCGTGCCCGGGTGGCCGGAGTTGGCCTTCTGCACCGCGTCCATCGACAGGGTGCGGATGGTATTGATGCAGAGCTGGTCCAGGTCGCCGCCGTACGGCCGTCCGTCGGACATCGATCGGTCTGGTTGAATGGTTTTCGCGGGCCGGATCGGCGCCGCTGTTCTGACGTCTGCGCGGCCGCCGGCGGGCCCCCTCCCCCGGCCCCTCCCCCGCTGCGCAGGGGAGGGGAGAACTCAGCGCCGACGCGGAGTTCGGCGCGTCGCGCGGATGCCGGGGAGCAGTCGCGCAGCGACTTCGTGCCCTTGTTGCCGTGAATTCATTCGCCCGGCAACACCTCGGGCTCGCTGCGAATTCGGCGCCGCGGCGCGGACAGCCGTCTCAGGCGCCGATGCGCTCCAGGGCGACCAGCGCGGCGCCTCGGGCGGTGTCGTCGCCGGCGGGGCGGAGGGTGACGGGGCGGCCCAGCGCGCGCTCCACGATGCGGCGGAACGCATCCGACGCGTGCAGCGCGCCGCCGCTGGCCACGATCTCCTCCGCGCGGCCGTACTCCCGCTCCACCGCTGCGACCGCCTCCGCCACGCGCATCGCCACCGCCTGCAGCCAGGCGCGCCAGATCTCGGTCGGCGTGGTGTCCATCGTCATCCCCGCGATGGTGGCGGCTTCCTCGCGCTCCGACAGCGGCGGGCGCTCGCCCAGCAGGGTGGGGATGACGTGGAGATGCGGGACGGGCCGGTCCGCCGCGGCCGCCAGCATCGCCTCCAGCCGCTCGGGGCGGGGAAGGCGGAGCGTGCGACGCAGCCAGGCGAAGGTATTTCCCGCGTTCGAGAGCGCCCGCCCGGCCACGGTGCGGCGCGCGTCCAGCCGGTAGAGCCAGAGCCCGTCCGGCACGCGCGGCGCCGGGTCCTCGCGCAGCACGCGGACGGCGGCGCTCGTCCCCACCGTCAGCGCGATGCGGCCCGGCTCGGCGGCGCCGCTGCCGAGCGTGGCGCAGGCGCCGTCGCCCAGCGCGGGGAACCACGGGACCCCGGCCAGCTCGGGCCAGCGCCGCGCGAACGGCGCCCGCAGGCCCCGCATCGGCTCATCCGACAGCTCGGAGAGATGCGCCTCGGAGATGCCGCACGCGGCCAGCATCTCCGCGTCCCACGCGCAGCGGCGCACGTCCAGCAGCCCCGTCCCCGACGCCATCGACAGCGAGGTGCGGCGGACGCCGAGCAGCCGCTCGCCCAGGTGCTCGCCGATGGAGAGCCAGGCCGCGGCGCGCGGGAAGGTATCGCCCTGCGTACGGCGGAGCCAGACCAGACGCGCGGCCGGATAGCTCTCGTGCACGAAGCAGCCGGTGCGCGCGTGTGCGGCGTCCGCATCGATCCCCTCCCGAAGCCGCGTGGCGTCGTCGCGGGCGCGCGTGTCGCCCCAGGCATGGAGCGGGGTGAGTGCGCGGCCGTTGGCGTCGACGCCCATCACCCCGTGCCACAAGGTGTCGAGCGCCACGGCGCCGATCTCCATCCGCGCCGCGCGCGCGAGCTTCACTGACCGGTCGAGCGCGGTGAGTGCCGCGCGTACGAGGGTGTCGGCGTCCGTCTCCATCGCGCCGCGCGGGTGGGTGCGCCAGCGCACGGGCACCTGCGCCGCGGGGCCGTCGCCCACCGGCCGGCCGCGCGCGTCGTACAGCTGTGCGCGCACCGACGACGAGCCCACGTCCACCGCCAGCACGCACGGCTTGCTCATCCCCGCAATCTACGCCGTCGTGTTGCGCCAGGCATCCCATGAATCTCACGCAGAGGCCGCAGAGGGCGCAGAGGGTTTTCGTCCCGCCCTCTGCGCCCTCTGCGGCCTCTGCGTGGGATCAAAATCACCGCTGGACGTCGCGGGGACGGCCGGGGTCGCGGCCCAGGTCGCCCAGCGCGCCGCCCAGGCCGGTGGAGCGCCGCGCGGCCCAGAAGGCCGACTCGTCGTAGATGTCGTCGGCGTAGAAGTCGTCCTGCGCGTCGGCCCGCATCCGCTCCGGCGCGGGCGGCTCGCGGTCGCGGCGCCAGCTGTCGCGCACCGAGGTCTCGAAGTCGCGCGTGATGGGGCCGTGGTCGTACGCGGGGATCGCGCGCAGGTCGCCCGAGGTGATCTCGTCCACGATCACCCGGTCGTGGTCGCGGTCCAGGCGCGCGTAGCCGATGGGCACCAGCACGTGCCGGTCGTGCTCGCCCGCCACGATCTCGTCGTCCAGGTCCACGTCCAGGTAACGCACCTTCATGGCGCCGGTGTCCACCAGCAGCTCGTCGACCTCGCCGATCTTGCGCCCGTCCGCCGCCACCACCTCCCATCCGCGCGGGTCGGGGTCGTCGCGGGCGATGCGGAAGTCGTCGAGCTCGTCCAGCGGGACCACGCGGTCCAGGTCGTCGTTTGTCATCGGCGTACCTCCCGGGTTCGTCGAGTGTCCGCCGCGGCGCCCGGTGAAGGCGCGCGCGGAGCCGTCCCCCGGCCGCAAATCGGGTTCCATCTCCACGATCCCGTGTCTTCGACAAAGATTTGACAAACATTATACAGTGACATATTCTTGGCGGTGCCGCGGGACAGCCCGCATCGATTCCCCGCATTTACTGGAGACACATCATGCAGGCGACCGCCGGAGTGCTGGAGAAGGCCGACGTGCTGTCCGAAGCCGAGCTCGACACCCTGCCGATGGGAATGATCCAGCTCGACCGGACCGGCAGGGTGCTGAAGTTCAACCAGACCGAGAGCGAGCTGGCCCGCGTCGCGAAGGACGACGCGCTGGGGAAGAGCTTCTTCGACGAGGTGGCGCCGTGCACGAAGGTGCAGGAGTTCCACGGCCGCTTCGTGGAGGGAGTAGAGAAGAAGCAGCTGCACACGGTGTTCGACTACGTCTTCCGCTTCCGCGACGGCCGCCAGAAGAACGTGGTGATCTCGATGTTCTACAGCCCGACCACCGACACGGTCTGGGTCTGCGTCGAGCGCCCGTGAAGCTGCGGCTCCAGGTGGCCGGGCGAATGAATTCACGGCAACAAGAGCACAAAGTCGCTGCGCGACTGCATGGACGGATTCGTGCGTGGCGGCGAGCTGTCGTACGGGGATAGGTGACCTCACCGAATCTTCTGGAGATGCTGGATGATTTCTCCCGCAGTCGCGCAGCGACTTTGTGCGGTTGTTGCCGTGAATTCTATTCGCCCGGACCGATGCCGGGGATCGATCGAGAGGATGATGTGAGCGCGGAGCGCAGGCTGGGGTTCGCGGTGAAGGTGGCGGGGCGCGAGGGATTGAAGAGCAACGACGCGCGCCGGTGGCAGTCGGGGCCGCACCTGCGCGTGTCGATGGAGTACCTCCACGCCATCTTCGACTACCTGGACGAGATCGGCGTGCGCATGTACCGCATCTCGTCCGACTTCGTCCCCTACCGCACCCACCCCGATCTCCCCCAGTTCCACAACCAGGTGGCGGAGTGCCGCGGCGGGCTGGCCGAGCTGGGCCGCATCGCGCGCGAGCGGGGGATCCGGCTGTCGCTGCATCCCTCGCAGTACGTGCTCCTGAGCGCCGTCGACCCCGCCATCAACGCCAAGGGGATCGCCGACGTGAACGCGCAGGCCGAACTGCTCGACGCGATGGAGCAGGGCCCCGAGGCCGTCGTCATCCTCCACCTCGGCGGCGCGTACGGCGACAAGGACGCGGCCATCGCGCGCTTCATCGCCAACTGGCCGCGGCTCTCGGAGTCCGGTCGGCGGCGGCTGGTGATCGAGAATGACGAGACGATCTACACCGTGCAGGACTGCCTGCGCGTGCACGAGGCGGTCGGCGTCCGCGTGATCTTCGACCACCAGCACCACCTGCTGAACCCCGGGACGATGGAGATGGGCGACGCCGTCCGCGCCGCGCTGGACACGTGGCCGGCGGAGGTCACGCCGAAGGTGCACTTCTCGTCGCCGAAGATGGATTCGCGCGTGGTGGTGAAGGGCGGGAAGGAGGTGCCCGCGCCGCCATTGCTCTCCCAGCACGCGGACTACGTGAACCCGTGGGAGCTCGCCGCCTTCCTGCGCGCCGCCGGCCCGCGCCCGTTCGACGTGATGCTGGAGGCGAAGATGAAGGACGCCGCGCTCCTCAAGCTCCGCGCGGACATGGCGCGCCTGCGCCTCTGGCCGGACGGTGCGATGTAGGACGAGATCAAAAGAAAAGAAAGCTCACGCAGAGGAGCAGAGGCAGCAGAGGAACCCCGGTCCGGGCCTCTGCTACCTCTGCTCCTCTGCGTGAGATTCTGCAGTTTACCGATCCCGATCCCGCCGCGAATCCCCGCATTTTCGCACTTTGTCCCGCCTCACCAGCCGTGCATCTTTCGTATCTCGTTCGATGAAAAATCGTGACCGGGCCGTGGCGCGCCGTCTACCTTGCGCCGTTCCGCGGGCCGGGCTACCTTCGCGATAGATCCCCCGGAAAACTCGGAGTTCCACCCGCAGATCCGCGCCCCTCGGAGGCGCTTGCCACTCAGCCCCACGCCACGCCCCGGAGCACCGCCACGCACCCCGGCACACGCCCCGAATCCACCGCGAGCGGCCCGCATGCCGCCCGCGTGACCAGGCGCCCCGCCCCCTCGGCTGATGGAATGGCCGGCGCGGTGCGGCGCCGTTGTTCGTTCACCCCTCCAGGAGGACCCCCCATGCAACCAACCACGCGTTCGGAACCGCCCGGCGCGGTGTGGACGCTCCGCCGCCTGGCCGCGGCGGCCGTGGCGCTGGAGCTGGCGCTCCCCGCGGGCGCCGCCGCCCAGACCGGCGAGGTCGGCGGCACCGTGGTGGCCAGCGGCGGCGGGCGCCCGCTGGCCGGCGCCCAGGTGGTCGTCGTCAACACCTCGCTGCGCGCGGTGACCGACGCCGCCGGGCACTTCCGCATCGCCGGCGTCACCGGCGCCGAGGCCACGCTGCGCGTGAGCCTGCTCGGCTTCCAGGGTGCCACCCGCACCGTGCGCACCGGCGACATGGCGGTGCAGTTCGCGCTGCAGGAGGCCGCCATCTCGCTGAACCAGCTGGTGGTCACCGGCACCGCGCAGCCCACCGAGCGCCGCGCGCTGGGCAACGCCGTGGGCACCATCAACGCGGCCGAGGTCACCCGCGAGGCGCCCGTCACCAGCGTGCAGAGCCTGCTGAACGGCCGCGCCCCGGGCGTGGTCATCCAGCCCGGCACCGGCGCGGTGGGCACCGGCGCGCGCATCCGCATCCGCGGCGCCAGCTCGTTCTCGCTCTCCAACGAGCCGCTGGTGTACGTCGACGGCGTGCGCATCAACTCCACCGCCGCGACCGGGCCGGCCAACCAGGCGTTCGGCTCGAGCACCATCTCGCGCATCAACGACATCAACCCCGAAGACATCCAGAGCGTGGAGGTGCTGCGCGGGCCCGCGGCGGCCACGCTGTACGGCACCGAGGCGTCGAACGGGGTGATCCAGATCATCACCAAGAAGGGCGCGGCCGGCGGCGGCACGCAGTGGAGCGTGAACGTGCGCACCGGCGCCAACTTCCTGCAGAACCCCGAGGGGCGCTTCTGGGTGAACTGGGGCCCCATCCCGCGCGTGGGCGGGCCCACCGGCGCGCTCGACACCGTGCCCTTCGACATCGTGGAGCGCGAGAACGCGCGCGGCACGCCCATCTTCCGCACCGGCCACCACCAGCAGGCCGACGTCTCCGCCAGCGGCGGGACGGACCGCTTCCGCTACTACGCGTCGGGCGGGTTCGAGGACAGCGAGGGCGCCGAGCGCAGCAACGACATGCGCCGCTACACCGCGCGCCTGAACCTGACCGTGGCGCCCAGCAGCAAGCTCGACATCGACGCGGGGATGGGGTACACCGACGGGCTGACCAACCTCTCCGCCGAGGCCGGCTTCGGCGGGCGCGTGTGGTCCACCGTGCTGGCCTCGCCCTCGAACACCGTCGGCGCCGTGGCCCACCAGCGCGGCTTCCACAGCGGGCTGCCGGAGGAGTACGACGCGCTCTACCACTTCTCTCAGGGCGTCAACCGCTTCATCGGGTCGCTGCAGGTGAACCACCGGCCGTTCAGCTGGTTCGCGCACCGGATGAGCGTGGGCGCCGACTTCACCCGCGAGGACAACGTCACCTTCTTCCCGCGCATCGACTCGCTCGTCTCCAACCCCGTGTTCGGGAGCGAGGCGCTGGGGCTGAAGGAGGTGCTGAACGGCGACATCCGCTACCGGACGATCGACTACAGCGGCACGGCCACGTTCGACCTCCTCCGGCAGCTGTCGTCGAAGACCACCTTCGGCGGGCAGTACTACCGGACGAAGAGCGACACCGTGTACGCGTACGGCGAGATCTTCCCCGCGCAGGGGCTGACCGCCATCGACGCCACCACGGCCGACCGGGTGAACAACGAGTTCAGCCTGGAGAACGCGGAGCTCGGCTTCTTCGCGCAGCAGCAGTTCGGCTGGAACGACCGGCTGTTCCTGACCTTCGGGCTGCGCACCGACGACAACAGCGCGTTCGGGCGCAACTTCGACCGCGTCTACTATCCCAAGGTCAGCGGCAGCTGGGTGGTGACGGACGAGCCGTTCTTCAGCGTCCCCTTCATCTCCACCCTCCTCCTGCGCGCCGCCTACGGCGAGGCCGGGAAGCAGCCGCCCACCTTCGCCGCGCAGCGTACCTACGCGCCCGCGATCGGCACGGGCGACGCGCCGGCGGTGACGCCGCAGTTCCTGGGGAACCCGGCGCTGGGACCCGAGCGCGGCAAGGAGCTGGAGGTGGGCTTCGACGCCGGGCTGCTCGACGATCGGCTGGGCTTCGAGGTGACCTACTACAACAAGCGGACGAACGGGGCCATCCTCGAGCGCGAGATCGCGCCGTCGATCGGCTTCTCGGGCACGCAGTTCTTCAACGCCGGCCAGGTGAAGAACTGGGGATGGGAGCTGTCCGCGCGCGGCCGCCCGCTCGACCGCCGCAACGTGGGGCTGGACCTCAATCTGTCTGTCGCGACCAATAACAATCGCGTGGTCACCCTCGGCCTCCCGGGGCTGACGTCGGTGACGGCGGGGAGCTTCCTGGAGCACCGCGAGGGCTTCCCGATCGGCTCGTTCTTCGAGCAGCGCGTGCTGTCGGCCGAGTTCGACGCGAACGGCCGGCCGATCAACGTGATGTGCGACAACGGTTCGGGCGGGTCGATGCCGTGCAGGGGCGCCGACGGCAACTTCGGCACCGCCGACGACGCGCCGAACGTGTTCCTGGGCCGCAGCCTGCCCAAGGTGGAGGGCTCGTTCAGCTCCACCCTCTCCTTCTTCCAGAACTTCCGGCTGTACGGGCTGATCGACTTCAAGACGGGGATGCAGAAGGTGGACGGCAACCTGCGCGTCCGCTGCACCTTCTTCGGGCGCTGTGAGGAGAACTACTATCCCACGCGCTTCGATCCCGTCCGCATCGCGCAGGTCCAGAGCAGCCGCAACCTGGTGGACTTCCTGATCCAGGACGCCAGCTTCGCCAAGCTGCGCGAGGTGTCGCTGACCTACTCGCTCCCCGAGACGCTGGCCCGCCGCGCCGGCGCGCGGCGCGCGTCGCTGTCGGTGGCGGGGCGCAACCTGCACACCTGGACGGGCTACGAGGGGCTGGAGCCCGAGGCCATGTTCCTGGGAGGCACCCGCGGCGGCAACTTCGGCGCGTTCGAGCAGACCACGCTGCCGCAGCTGACGTCGTGGGTGGTGACGCTGAATCTGAACTTCTGAGGCAGTGCCCAGTGCCAAGTGCCAAGTGCCCAGTAAAAGAGTCCTAAGTCCTGAGTCCTAAGTCCCAAGTGACTTACGAACAGGACGATAGGCGATCGAGCCCGGGACTCAGCACTCAGCACTCAGCACTCAGCACTTAGGACTTAGGACTCAGGACTTAGGACTTAGGACTCAGGACTTCCTAACCCGAACGGTGAGAAGACGATGACGCGAGAACAACGACGCATGCGGCGGCGGGTGCCCTGGGGGGCGCTGGCGGCGGCCGCGGTGCTGATGGCGGGGCTCCCCGCCTGCAAGGACGCGCTGGACGTGCAGACCAGCAACCGCATCGGCGCCGAGGCGTTCGAGAACGACCCCGCCAACGCGCAGACGCTGCTGAACGGCGTGGTGGGCGACTTCGAGTGCGCGGCCGGCGCCTACGCCGCGCTGGGCGGCCTGATCGGCGACGAGCTGCAGGACGCCACGCAGACCGCCGACCGCTTCCCGTACGACCAGCGCACGATGACGTCGGCGGACCGGCGCTACCAGTCGCGCACCTGCGCCGAGCTGGGCGTGTACGCGCCGCTGCAGAAGGCGCGCTCGGGGGCCGACAACCTGCTGCGCCACCTGAACGAGTGGACCGACGCGCAGGTCTCCGGCCGCCAGGCGAAGATCGCGCAGGCGGCGCTGGTGGCCGGCTACTCGCTGGTCCTGCTGGGCGAGGGCTTCTGCTCGGCCACCATCTCCAACTTCGACGCCAGCGGCAACCCGATCTACGGGCCGGAGATGACGCCGGCGGAGATCCTGACCGAGGCCATCGCGCGCTTCAACACCGCGATGACCGCGGCGACGGCGGCGGGGAACGCGCAGCTGGCCAACGCGGCCCGGCTGGGGCGCGCGCGCGCCGAGCTCGACCTGGGGCAGTACGCAGCAGCGCGGACGGACGCGGCGGCCATCCCCTCGGGCTTCGTGTACAACGTCACCACCTCGGGGGCCAACTCGCTGCGGCAGAACAAGATCTGGTCCGAGAACCGGCAGGCGGGAACCGCCGTCTCACTGTCCGCCACGGTGGGGCCGCTGTACCGCCGCCTGGGCGACCCGCGCGTGCCGGTGGACTCGGTGGCGGGCTCCGGCCCCGGCGGGATCGCGCTGACGGTGACGGGGATCCAGCAGTGGCTGCAGAAGAAGTACACCACCTCGAGCACGCCGATGGTGCTGGCCAGCTACCAGGAGGCGCAGCTGATCGTGGCCGAGGCCGCGGCGCGCGCCAACGACCTGGCGCCCGCGCTGGCGGTGATCGCGGCCGAGCGCACGCGCGGCGGCCAGCCGGCGTTCACCGGCACCACGCAGGCGCAGATCCTGGCCGAGATCATCGACCAGCGGCGCCGCGAGTTCTTCCTCGACGGCCACCACCTGGGCGACTACATCCGCTTCAACCTGCCGCTGAGCCCGGCGCCGGGCACCGCCTACCACGCCGGCGGCACCTACGGCTCGCAGCGCTGCCTCCCGCTCCCCGACGTCGAGCGGGCGAACAACCCCAACGCGTGACGCGGCTCACCGCCGCGTGAGAAAGGAAATACGAACCGCCGCTCCGGGATTCCGGGGCGGCGGTTTCGTTCGCTCAACGGAGCAGGCGTCGGAACGGTCGCTGGAACAGTCGCCGGAACAGCGGGGTCGCGCTGCGCGCGAGGGCCCTCATCCCCCCCGGCCCCCCCTTCTCCCGATAACGGGGAGAAGGGGGGAGACCTCAGCGTGGGGAGAGGGTTCGGTGCGGGTTGGATGCAGTATGCTCGGCCAGATGTCCAGGAACAGAAGTGCGCGAGTGCGTTGGATCCGAGCTGGTCCA